>NZ_JBFNXI010000031.1:0-40891 GCF_040812445.1 Lentibacillus sp. L22
TCAAAGGAAGGCCGACTAAAAACGGGCTTGCGCTCAGGCGTCGGCATACCCCTTTTGCAGGGGCATGTCATTTTTACCGGACTTTTTGAACATCCTCTTTAATTTAATTAGGACGAATGGTTGGGTAAATGAATAAAAAATTAGTAGATTGGCAATGATAGCACGAGTGAGGTGCTATCATGAAAAAACTGAAGATTTTGCGCAGGCCTGTCATGGTGTTACTATTTCTAGGAGCTTTTTATACGACACTTACCAGCATTTCAAATGTTACGTTTACAGATGTCCGTAACTGGATGGATCAAAATTCGTCTAAAGCTAAAGTAACCAATCTCGAGCACAAAGATAACCTGGAGGAAAAATCTTTAAGATATTAAATACAACAGATCTCGCTGATAATAGGGAGACCTGTTGTTTTTTATTTAAAGTGGGATACTTTCGGATGGAGCAGTTGCAAGGGAATCTGTTTGGCAATAGTAACCATGAAGAGACTTGCCAGAAAAGCCAGCGCCATATCCTTTACCATAAATGGAACCATACTTGTCCAGGCAACCAGATAGGAAATATCCACATGTAACAGTAAATGCATGATGAAATACATATAAGTGACGCCTATCCCATAATTACACAGCAAGCCAACTCCAGCAGAAAATGAATACCAGGGAACGGATGGACGTCGTTCTCTTTGTTCTACAAGCAACCCGACAAAAAAAGCCACAGCAATAAATGATAAAATAAATCCACCGGTTGGACTGGCTAATATAAAAGGTCCGGCCTTCATACCTGCAAATACAGGAACCCCGCAAACACCGACAAATATGTAGGTCAACATGGAAAATGTCCCCAACCGTTTCCCGAGCATCAAGCCAGCTAAAATGGCGAAGAAGGTTTGCAACGATAAGGGGACTGATGCACCACCAATCGGAACGGCAAGCCAAGGAAACCAAACAGCTATATTAGCTCCAATCGCCATTAAGCAAACAAATACCGCGCCAAAGGTTAAATCGATAGGTCGTAATCCTTTCATATGTACGCTCCTCCTCTCTCTTTTTATAATAGTAAGACAATTAACGATGTATGTCAACTATTTTTTTATGAGGTTTACAAAACCGTTCAAGTCTAATGACCTGAACGGTGAGTTTCGCTTTATGATAGGATCGTTTCCCAAAGATTCTATTTGATGACTGCATCCAAGGCAATTTCCATCATTTCATGAAATGTTGTTTGCCGCTCTTTTGCAGCGGTTTCTTCGCCTGTTAAAATATGATCGGAAACTGTTAAAATTGATAAAGCTTGACGGTCATATTTGGCTGCTAACGTATATAGTGCCGATGTTTCCATTTCAATGGCCAGCACCTTATATGCCGCAAGCAATTCATTTACTTCCTTTGCGTTATCGCGATAAAAGGTATCGCTTGTAAACACATTTCCTACTTTAGGTTCGATGCCTTTTTCCATACTTGTATCATATGCATTTTTTAGTAAGGAAAAGTCGGCGAGCGGGGCATAATCAATTCCGTTGAATACCATCCGATTAATTTGTGAGTCGGTGGTGGAACCTTGGGCAAGGATGACATCACGTACGTGCACATCCTTTTGAATCGCACCACATGTACCAACACGGATGAGTTTTTGTACATCGTAACTCTGGATAAGTTCATTCACATAAATGGAAATGGAAGGAACCCCCATTCCCGTGCCTTGAACCGATACTCTTTCTCCTTGATAGGTTCCAGTAAAGCCAAACATTCCTCTTACCTGGTTATATTGGGTTACATCCTGCAAATATGTCTCGGCAATAAATTTGGCGCGTAAAGGATCGCCAGGCAAGAGAATTTTGTCAGCAATTTCCCCTTGTTGTGCGTTAATATGTACGCTCATTTTTGTCCTCCTCCATAAGATGACCTGTTCAGATCTTCAGCAGATAAGTTTCTTAATATTACAACACAAGATTACCATAACCGATATGGAATGACAAATTTCATTCCCATAGCAGTTTTTTGTTTCATAAAAGTGGATTATTGTATATAATAAGGATGGTGATTATAAGCCCAAAAAGTATGGTATGAAATCATTACATACGAAAAATATTCTATTTGATTGGAAGGATGAGATATAATGCAAGAAAAAACTTTTACAATTACAGCGGATACAGGAGTACATGCGCGTCCGGCAACATTATTGGTAAACAAGGCCGGACAGTTTAAATCCGAAGTCGAAGTGGCCTACAATGGCAAGACAGTTAATTTAAAATCAATTATGGGTGTGATGTCATTGGGGGTTCCTAAAGGCGCTGAAATTAAAATCATCGCAAACGGCAGCGACGAATCCGAAGCAATTGAAGGCATTGAAGAGGTTATTAAAGAACATTTAGGTGAATAGTTAACAATATGGCTAGAGAGGTGACGCTCTAGCTTTTTATTTTTCCTATATACTGAAAAAGATTCCTATTGACTAAAGTTGTATTGCATCATAATGTTTGATTTTTTTGCTCGGTAATTGGCATTTTTGTGCTTTACAATTAATCATAGTCCGGTTAAAGTGAGTTCTATAGAATAATGGGAATTTGGGGTGAAAAAATGAAAGTATCAGTCTCAAAGCTTCCTGGAATTGGGCAGAAGATCTCGTTTAAGACATCTGAAGACAATTTATTGGTAATCATTGTCCATCATACGGGGAAGCGTGAACTTTATTTTTTTGAAAATGCGGATGGTGAAGAGGCAGATTTTGCCATGGACTTGACACCTGATGAAACAAGGGAATTAGCAGCTCAATTACTTGGTGCAACTTACCAGCCTGTTGATGTTGAAAAAATTCGTATGTTCAAAAGCCAGATTATCGTCGATTATATCACGTTAAAAGAAAAATCAATTCTTGCCAATAAGACAATTGAGGAATCAGATATCCGCAACAAAACCGGTGCAACCATCATTGGGATTGTCCATGGAGAAGATGTGATAGCTGTACCTGAAGCGGATACGACATTAAAGCCTGGCGATGTGTTAATGTCCGTTGGAAAAGATGAACAAATTGCTACACTAACCGCTCTATGTAGGGGTGAGGAATGATGCCGTTTGTTTAGTCAGTTTCCACCTTTATTAGATGCTGGTTTAATATTAATTGGAATTTTTATCCTTGCCTATATTGGATTTAAAACCAACTTTCCCAATGTCATTTTGTATATCCTTTTTGGTATTGCACTCGCCGGAATCATGGACCATAATGTGATCTTGCATTTTTCCAGCGAGATAGCAATCGTCTTGTTATTCTTCTTGCTTGGTTTGGAGTTTAATACATCAAGGCTTGGGGAGATTGCCAAGAAAATTTGGAGTTCGGGTCTCCTGGATATCGTGCTCAGTTTAGGGGTTACGATGGTTATCGCTGTTGGTTTTGGCATGGATCTTTTCTCCTCTTTTCTGTTAGGCGGACTTGTTTATGCAACAAGTTCATCCATCACGGCAAAGCTGCTTGATGATAAAGGAAGAATGGCGAATGCGGAAACGGAGTATATGCTTGGTCTGTTAATTTTTGAGGATTTAATCGCGCCGGTAGTGGTTGCTATATTAATTGCACTAAGTACAGGAGAGGCCTTTTCCGGATGGGATTTAGTTATTTTATTAGGAAAAATCATTGGCCTGGCTGCAGTTGCCATTTTGCTTAGTAAAACATTGTTTAAGAACTTCGAACAGTTTTTGCAGAAATTTGAGGATGAAGATTTTAAGATTATTCTTCTGGTTGGTCTTGCGGTTACATATGCAGGGATTGCCATTTATTTAGGTTTATCTGAAGTATTGGGGGCATTTTTGGCAGGTGTCATTCTGTCAGAGGTCAATAAAATTGAACGTGTTGAAGGTGTTGTTACTCCCATCAAAAATCTTATTTTACCAACGTTTTTTGTGTACTTTGGAACCACCATCGATTTTGGTTCCGGGATTCCGATGCCATTATTGTTGGCTGTATTGGTGATCTGGTCCATGCTCGCCAAGATTCTTACTGGTGTAATCGGCGGTAAGTTATATGGTCTGACCAAGCGTGTTTCATTAAGAGCTGGGCTGCAAATTTGTGCACGCGGGGAATTTTCGGTTGTCATCGCTGGCATTGCGACGGGATCCATTAAGGTTTTCGGTGGTATTTACATTGTAGTATCCGCATTTATCGGGATGCTGCTGTTTAACTACGCACCGAAAATTACTACCAAAATTTATGGCAAGCCAACAAAGAAACAACGAAATTTGAAAGTACCGACTCCATAGGTTTACATTTGTGCTGTGAGGTATAGAGCGCACAAGTTCTCTATTCCTTGGGCTGAGGGTATAGGCTATGTCTAAATAAAACAGGATGGTATGGGGGCCATCCTGTTTTATTTATAATAGCTTTTTTGGTAGTCGTTGTTTTCCAGATCGATTAATTTTTTCAATGCTTCTTTACTAAAAGCAGTATCTTTTTGCATTAATTTTTCTTTCATGTTGTTCACAGATGCCTGTAATGACTGGTGATAATCAGGTATTGAATCATCATAAGGATAAACAACAGCTTTGGCCACATTCATTTTTTCGTGGTGTGCCAATGCTTTTCGTGCGTGAAAGAAGACATTACCTTCAGCTACTCCCGGATGGTGCAAATCTCCTTGCATAGGATGCTTGATCACGGCCAATACTTCTACCAAAAAACGATCCCCACGATCTTCTTTTACTTTTCCTATGTAAACACCTGAATTATAATGGGCACGTACTATATCTCCAATATCGACTGTCATGATACCATCTCCTTTATACGTCTCTTTCTATTGTGCCAAAAATAAGAATGAGTTGCTAGTGGGAACTTTCCCCGATTAAAATAAAGGAATCGTTTCCTTGCTTTCATGCCTGGGCAAAGTTTGCTATAATCTAGTTAAAGGACGTGAGGAACGATGATGGAATTTCTCTATTTTCCAGATGATAAAACTGAATATATTCCGGCTATAATCGCATGTGTTATCTTTATGATTCTGGCAACGGTTACCATGTACTTTTTTGTGAAATATTCAAAAAAAGAAAAGCACAGGTTTGAGCAACAGTATGATCAGCTTCGGGAAACCAAAAATGATGACCACTTGTAACGAATCCCTTCTTACCGAATAGAAGGGATTTTTTTTGTCGATACTTGATAAAAAAGCGACAAAAAGGGGATACATATATGCGATATATCGTACTATTACTTATTTTATTTGTTGCCTCGTGCCAGGGGACAGGTGAAAAGACTGTTCGTACTATAGATATGTATAATAAGTCGGCGGATTTAATTGGTACGGCGGTTTTATCGGAACGTCCGGATGGGGTGCATGTAAAATTAAAACTTGCAGGTTTAAAACCTGGATTGCATGGGATTCATGTTCACGAAATGCCAGTCTGCAAGGGACCGGATTTCAAGAGTGCAGGAAGCCATTATAATCCGGAGGGGAAGGAACATGGATTAATGAATCCGGACGGTGCTCACCTGGGTGATATGCCAAATATTGAGGCAAATGGTGATGGTAAGGTAGATTCTGAAATTATGATTCCGGATGCTACGTTATTAGAAGGGAAAAAATCATTGATAAAAGAGGATGGCACGTCACTTGTTATCCACGAAGATCAAGATGATGGTGTCAGTCAACCAAGCGGCAAGTCAGGTTCAAGAATTGCCTGTGGAGAAATTAAAGCAAACCCAAAACCTTCTCACGGAAAGAATCCAACCGATCCAGCAGAAACTAATAAACAATAGGGATAGTAAAAGCGACAGCACCCATTCCTTTGCTGTCGCTTTAATATGTCGGCTATTAACTTCCAGGAAAAGCAATCTAAAAGGTGTTATCTATTCCTTACCGCGTTAATAATCCGCTTGACACCTTCTTCAACAGTCGCCTTTGGACAGGCTATGTTCATGCGCATAAACAGTTTTCCTTCATCACCATATGAAATGCCTGCGTTCAGACCCACTCTGGCCTGCTCGGACATGAATTTCTTCAGTGCGTCACTATCTAATTCCAGTGCTGAACAATCAATCCATAACAGGTATGTCCCTTCAGGCTGGATAACCGTTAGTTCGTTTGCGTGTTCTTTAAACATGTTTGTAACATAATTACAGTTTTCCTGTAAGATGTCCATTAATTCATCCAACCAGGCTTCTCCATGGTTATATGCTGCCTCCAATGCGGTGTTGGCTAATGTATTCAATCCGCTATGTCCCTGTCTATTAAACTGTTCCTCCAATTTTGTTCGCTTTTCTTTATCTGTTGTTATAACGTAAGATCCCTGTAGACCAGCTAAGTTAAATGTTTTGGATGGTGCCATACAAGTTATTGTTTGTTCCGCAATTTCGTCTGACAAGGAGGCGATTGGAATATGATGATATCCCGGGTAAACCAAGTCCGCATGAATTTCATCCGCAATAATAAGTACATCATGTTTTAAACAAAGGCGGGCCATTTCCTGTAATTCCTCTTTCCGCCATACCCGGCCAACCGGATTATGTGGTGAGCAGAGAATAAATGCTTTTACACCTGTATTTAATTTTTCCTCAAAATCGGCGAAATCAATCGTGTAATAGTTGTCTTTTTGTACAAGTGGATTCTTAACGACGATACGATCATGTTGCTCAATTACTTTATAAAATGGAGTATAAACAGGTGTCTGAATTAAAATTTTGTCATTTGGCTCTGTAAAGGTTTTTACCGCCATATGTAAACTTGTTACAACACCCGGGCTAAATGAAAGAAAGTTTGGTTCAATGTGCCACTGATGACGTTTTTCGATCCAATTGACAATGGATGCTTTCACATCGTCATCAATGATCGTGTATCCAAATATGCCATGTTCCGCACGTTTTACAATAGCGTCAATTACCGGCTGTGGTGCTTTAAAGTCCATGTCGGCAACCCACATGGGAAGCACATCAGTGGACTGAAACAATTCATCAGCCGTATCCCATTTGACCGATCGTGTTTGTTTACGATTATGTATCAGATCAAAATTACCCATATAAACCCTCCTGAATTCTATGTTCTTCTTCATCATTATAGCTTAAAATTACATAGAAAAAAAAGCAAAGCGTCTTTACGCCTTGCTTACAGGGGGAATACGAGAAAGTCTTACAATTATATTATTACCACCCCTACAAAAATGTAAACATGATTTTGGAAAAAGTTTTGCCAGATTTACATCAGCTTATTTCAAACGTTTTTCCAGGTTTTCACGCATCTGCTCATAGCCTTGTTTTCCAAGCAGGGCAAACATATTTTGCTTATAAGCTTCGACACCGGGTTGATCAAAAGGATTGACACCTAATAAATATCCACTCATGGCGCACGCTTTTTCGAAAAAGTAAACAAGATAACCAAATGTGTAAGTATCAAGTGCGGGCAGTTCAACAATCAAATTCGGTACTTCTCCATCCGTGTGTGCCAACATTGTCCCTTGCAGTGCCTTCTGGTTGATTTCACTAACCGTTTTGCCGGCCAAATAATTGAGACAGTCCAAATCTTGTTCATCTTTTGCTAAAGTGATATCATGTGTAGCTTTCGTGACGGAAAGAATGGTTTCGAACATGTCGCGCCGGCCTTCCTGAATATACTGCCCCAGTGAGTGAAGGTCCGTTGTGAAATTGGCCGATGACGGGAAAATACCTTTGTGATCTTTTCCTTCACTTTCCCCAAATAATTGTTTCCACCATTCGGCAAAATACTGCAGTTGTGGTTCATAGTTGATAAGCATTTCAATTGTTTTTCCCTTGTTATAAAGGATATTTCGGACGGCAGCATACTGATATGCCGGATTCTTATCAAGTTCAGATTCACTCAGATCATTACGTGCTGCTTTGGCACCATCCATCATTGTATCGATTGACACGCCACTAACTGCAATCGGCAATAAACCGACAGCGGTTAAAACAGAGTAGCGCCCGCCAATATCATCTGGAATAACAAACGTTTCATAACCTTCATTATTGGCCAGGGTCTTTAAAGCGCCTTTTGCTTTATCTGTTGTGGCATAGATGCGTTTTTTTGCTTCTTCCTTGCCATAGCGTTCTTCCAAATAGTTTCGGAAAATGCGAAAAGCAATCGCCGGTTCGGTTGTTGTACCACTCTTGGATATGACATTGATTGATACGTCCTTTCCCTCAAGGACATCGAATAGCTCTTGTATATATGTTGAGCTTAAATGGTGACCAACGAAAATGATTTGTGGCTGCTGCTGACTCGGTAACATATGTCGAAATGAATGGTTGAGCATTTCAATTGCAGCCCGGGCCCCTAGGTAAGACCCACCAATACCGATCACAAGCAGAATGTCGGAGTCTTGCTTAATTTGATCAGCAGCGGTCTTTATCCGGGAAAACTCCACTTTGTCATAGTTTTCTGGTAAATCAACCCATCCGAGAAAATCATTACCTGCCCCTGTTTGATTATGTATCGCATGGTGGGCAGACGCTACGAAGGGGACTAAATTTTCCAATTCATCCTCCTTCATAAATGATAGAGCTTTTTCATATGAAAACGTCACATGTGTCATAGTCTTCCTCCTTGTGATTACTCATCATAACTTTATCGAAAAGAAGTGTGTAAAGCAAGAATATGTAATTAAAAAAGACAGACTCCGTATTGTTATCGAAATCTGTCTTTGTGTTATTATTTCTTTAAAGTGCCTTCGTGTTCTTCTGATTGTTTGATCCATTCTTGCAGCTTGTCTTTTAGCGTGTTAAATCCGCCAGTAGTATTGTCCTGTTCTGTACTAGGCTGCTCTTTGATCGGTTTTTTCGGTTTGTCTTCTTTTTGAGGAGCCTCTTCAGTTGCCCGGATGGATAAGGATACTTTATTATTATCCACATCAACATGCAATACTTTGACAGTTACGTCATCACCTACTGTCAAATAGTCATGAATATCTTTAACAAATCCGTGTGTCACTTCCGAAATATGAACAAGTCCCTGTGTTTCATCGTCTAACGCTACAAATGCACCATATGGCTGTATCCCGGTCACTTTTCCCTGTAATATTTGCCCGCTTTCAAACTTGTCTATCATGCTGAACAACTCCTATATCTTTTCTCTCAGTTTTTTTACACAATAACATATTTTAGCATACATTGTGTTTCCTGGCAAAAAAAATAAGGGGAGGGGGGAGTGAACTATTTTTGACCGGCCATTGTTAATACGATGTCTCCTTGATGTAATTTGAGATTGGCAGGGGGATTGATCTGCCATTTTTGCTTGCGAATGATCCCAAGTGCCATCTGTCCATCAACGAGAAAGTAACCGATTGCTTGCTGATAGGATTTACCGATAAGTGTTTCCGGCAAGTTAACCTGATCAAAATGCTGGCTCGATAACAAATGTAGAATAGTTTCATATGGCTCCGTTTCTTTTCGGTTAAATAATTCATGGTACAACAGCACACTCATAAAATCATTTGAACGAATAATTGTCGACGCACCAGCACGAATAGCATTTTCAATCTGGCTTTTGGAGAGAATCTCAGCAATAATTGGTACATCGTGATTATTACCACGCACTGCGACTGTGGTTAGAATGGTATGATGATCAGCCTGTCGTTCTTTTTTGGTGTGATCGGCAGCAATGATCACGCTTTTGGCAACTTTGATATTTGCTTGATGAAGGGTGACATCTTCAGTTGCATCACCATGGACAAAATGGACTGGAAGCTGTTTGTAAGGTAAATTTGTTAATGTCCGGTCAATGAGAACAATTTCCAGCATGGGATGATTTTCTTTGGTCAAATGGATTAATCGCCTTGTCCGTTCATTCCAGCCGACAAAGATGACGTGATGTTGTGCTTTAAATGCAACCTTTCCCTTGGACAAATCTTGTTCATGCTGAATGGTTGCCGCCGAAATATGGGTAATATAGAAAGTAAGCAGTCCACCACCTGACAGAATTAACAGAATGCCAATCACCCTTCCAATTGTTGTTACTGGAACGACATCGCCATAGCCCACCGTTGCTCCGGTAACAAACGCCCACCAAACGCCGATAAATATGGAAGGGAATTGTTCCGGCTCCACAAAATGAATGACAATCCCGAAGACAATCATGACGAAAAAAATTGTTAATAATAACCTGACAAAAACAGGCAGTCGGAAATAAATATGTTTTAACTGCTCGATATTCATATCTTCACCTGATATCCCCAAATTAGATTAGTATATTTCCATTATGGACATACAACATCAAGGCTTATACAAGGTGAAAATGAAAACTCATCTGTACTAGCGTGAGTTTACAGTGGATTGCAATGTTTGTTTCAGACTGAAATAAACATCATCCCAAAAATCGGAATTGTCACGATATGTTTTGGTCATAAATAATAGCATCTCGTTAAATTTTTCCTGGTAATTAGAGGCATCTTTGTCTGGTAATTGTTCGCGTGCCTGATCAACAAATTGCTGAATTTTGTCCGCCCGTGGCCCCCATTTGGCAACTTGATTTCCTTGTTCATCAATAAAAATAAAAATGGGAATGGATCTTGACTTCCCGTTCGTTAAATATTGATCCATCAGTTCCAGATTCTGATCACGCAGCAGGATTTTAACTGGTGTTTTTGTTTTTTCTGCAAGCCTTAATAAAATGGGCACATTAAGCATCGCATCGCCGCACCAATCTTCAGTTAAAACGATCACACGCAGATTTTTATCGGCTAGCTTTTCAAAAAATACCTCATCCTCATCCGGAACAGTGAAATGATCAAAAATGTGTAATAGATTTTCCTTGTGTTTTTCCATGGATTCAATGTATGTATCTGGTGACATTCCCTGTTCATACCATTGATTTAAATCTACCATAACAACTCCAACTCCTTTGCTCATTTACATTAAATGTACCCAACAAACCTGCATCCGTAAACAAAAGTGCTTCCGGGTGAATGGAAAAAGGAAAGCGTGCAGAAGAACAAATCGTTCCTTTACACGCTTTATTTGACACGTTTTTTATATCATCTTCGTTTGTTTTTGCTCGATCCAGCTTCTTAATTTGACAAACAATGGAACAAATAATAAGCCAATAATGACACCTTTAATCACATTAAATGGAAAAACCAGGAACATGGCTGTGAACCGTTTAACACTTTCGATTTTCATATCTTCCATTCCCATAAACCAGGCATAAACAGGCAAAATGACAAGATAATTTAAAACACTCATGGCAATTGCAGAAATCAATGTTCCGGCAACAAGTCCCGAGATAATGCTCTTCACTCCTTTATATTTATGGTAAAGGATGGCAGTCGGAACAATAAACAGAACACCTGCAATAAAATTTGCTGTAACGCCAACAGGTTCACCGCCACCAACGACCAGGTAGAGTAAATTCTTAATCGCTTCTACAATAACTCCAGCCACTGGTGAAAAAATAAGTGCAGCAATTAAGGCCGGTACTTCGCTAAAATCAATCTTTAAATACCCCGGTAAAAATGGCAGCGGGAAATTCAGGAAAAGCAATAAAAGGGAGATCGTTCCCAATAAGGCCAGAATAATCAGTTTAAGCAATTGTGATGATGATTGATTTTTTGTTTGCATCATCGTATCCTCCTTCATCTGTTATCGATTCCCATCTCGTTGATGAAGGAACTGTCCGTTTTCGTTTTGACACAAAAAACACCCTAAAGCGCCTAATCGGGGCTTTAGGGTGTTTTATTATAACAGAAATAAACATGTGTAATGTTCTACACAAGGAAAACGGCTCGACATCTTCTCCCATCCAGACTATAACTGTCGGTCCCGGATTTACACCAGGTCAACCACTGAACATCTGCTCAGGTGGGTCACGGACTTAAAGCATATATACCTGCTTCTTACCGTCGGTCGGGAATTGCACCCTGCCCCGAAGATGGAATCGATATGTAATTGTTGCATATAGTATACAATGATTTTACTCATTTGAAAAGTAGTTTGTTTTATTTTTTTGCAGTAGAGGGACAGTTTGTTTAAACCAAAAAAAACGACTACCTCCATTTTCAGGCAGTCGTTTTGAACAGTTACTCCTCTTCTACCAGATACCTGGCAGTTGGGTTTGCTTCCAAACGTTCTATTGGGATAGGTTTGCCAGATAATTCACTGACTCCATAAGTACCGTTTTCAATGCGGGCCAAGGCATCATTAATCTCTTGCAGGTGATCTCGTCGCATTTGCTCAAATCCCGCTTCTCGCTCTTGTTCAAATTGTTCTGTTGCCATTTCTGCAGGATGGTTATCATAGTCGGCCAATTCACTGATCGTATTATTTGGGCTTTGATCTTCGTACTTTTTCTTATTTGCAATCAATTCATTTTTCATTGCCAATAATTGATTTTTAAAAAAGTAAAGTTGTTCTTCACTCAGATTTGTATGATTTCCCATGTTCATCACCTTTCTTCTTAGGGACGATTCCAATGGTGCAGCGAGAAATACATATAAGTTTTTCATCTTCATCTGTGATATTAATTTCCCATACCATAGTTGTTTTTCCAATATGTTTGGGAACAGCCTTAGCGGTCACTGTGCCTTCACGTTTACTCCTAATATGGTTGGCATTAATTTCAATCCCAAATACATTGTATTGTTCTCCATCAACATGAAGAAAGGCACCTGCACTAGCAGCAGTTTCAGCCAGGGCGACGTTTGCTCCACCGTGCAAAAATCCTGCTGGCTGGTGTGTGCGATAGTCAACTGGCATGGTCATGATCACAAGATTTTTTTCAAGTGTTATCACTTTCATCCCAAGCGTATCGATTAATGTTTGCGAAAAATCCATAGCTGCCCTCTTTTCAATTAAAATATTTTGCTTAACAGTAACGAAACCCCTAATAACAATCCATAAATGGTATTTGTCTTTCCGGTAGCTACCATTGCCGGCAACATTTCAATTGGTTTGGATTTTCCCTGGAATTTCTTGATTACATCGATTGCCTTGATGCCACTGAAAAACGCAATGATTGACCAAACGGGTAATAATCCATCAATAATGTAATAGGCAGTCAATCCAAATGCAACGACAAACAAGAAGCCTAAAAAGCGGATTGCATTCTTTCTTCCCAGCAGGATCGCAATGGTTTTTCGTCCATTCTCTTTGTCCCCATCAAGATCCCGGATATTATTGGACATCATAATACAACCAATAAGGATAGCAACCGGAATCGATATTAAAACGGTTGAAGCTGTTATGGTCAACGTTTGAATGAAATAGCTGATTCCGATGATAACAGTGCCCATTAGGAATCCGGAAAATAACTCGCCAAGTGGTGTATAGGCGATTGGTAATGGTCCGCCAGTATATAAATAACCGAAAAGCATGCAGCCTAAACCAATGACTGCGATCCACCAGCTTGATACCATACAAATGTATACGCCGAGCAACATGGCGATCCCAAAAAATGATAAGGCCATCCGTAATACTGTTTTCGCTGATATCCCATCGCGTACAATAGTTCCGCCGATGCCTACCGACTCCTCGTTATCCAGTCCACGAGCAAAATCGTAGTATTCATTGAACATATTGGTTGCTGACTGAATCAACATTGAAGCAATCAGCATCGCGATAAACAATGAAATACTTATCGAACCATCAATATAAGCAAGCATGGTTCCGACAAAAACAGGAATAAAGGAGGCTGTCAGTGTATGCGGCCGTAATAGACGCCACCAGATATGCATCCCTTTCTTTTCATTTAAGACGTGTTTTATATTCGTTTGATCAGATGTTTGCATAATATAAGTCCTCCTACAACGGCAATATCATCTTTAGTTTAGGCAAATCGTCATAGGGTGTCAATCATCAATATAGGTTAAAACAGTCCATTCCTTGTGAAAAGGATAAAAAGAGAATAAAATAGAGAGGATAGTTGTGATGATTGTTCGTTTAACGGAGGTAACAAGTAATGATTGAAACGAAGGAAAAGCTGCTGGAAGTTGTGTTGGATGAGGCAATTCACCATGCAAATGAAACAAAGTCAAAGCAGCTTGTCAGTTTTACCAAAAAGATAGATCAAGTGAATCCGCTCCAATTTTTTGAAGCGGCCAAAACGTGTGATATGAATCGGACATTTTGGGCGAGTACAGCGGATGCCTTTTATTTAGTCGGGATTGGTACTGTTTATCCGCTCGTCGCCGGTGAAAATCGGTTAAAAGATATAGAACAGCAATGGAATGAACTAACGGCTAATGCTACTGTTCATAACCCATATCAGGTGCCAGGTACGGGGCTGGTTGCACTTGGTGGCATGTGTTTTGACCCGAAAAAGCAAACAACAGGACTATGGGACAAGTTTAGAAATAGTGAATTCCAAGTTCCGCGGTATACATTGGTGCAAACAAAACAAGCCAGCTATGTAACAATAAACACGTTTGTGACGATGAATGATAGTCCCCGTACACTTGCACAAATGCTAGAGGAAACGGAAAAAAACCTGCTCCATTACACTAAACCATTCCCGGATGAAGCAACCCTGTTGAAAAGGGAGGAAATAGCTCCGCAGCAATGGAAGGAACAGGTGAGACAAGCAACGGAAGAAATTAAGCAACAACATGCTGAAAAAATTGTGCTTGCCCGGGAAATGCGCTTAACTTTTTCCAAACAGGTAGAGGTCACCCCTGTACTAGACAAGTTGTTATCATCGCAAACAAACAGTTATGTCTTTGCTTTCGAACATGGTGATGATTGTTTTGTTGGGGCAACGCCTGAAAGGCTGGTCAAGCTGGAACAAGAGCAGTTGCTTTCCACCTGTCTGGCCGGCACTGCACCACGAGGGACAACACCAGTACAAGACAAAGAGATTGGCAGGACATTGCTTCAAGATACGAAAAATCGTGAGGAGCATGATTTTGTCGTAAAAATGATTGGAAATGCGATAAAACCATATTGTTCAAGGGTCGATATTCCAAACAACCCGGTTATCTATCCGCTGAAAAATTTGCAACATCTGTACACACCTGTAAAAGCAACCTTGAAACAGGGACACAGCATCTTTGAAATTGTAAAAGCACTTCATCCGACACCAGCATTAGGTGGAGTGCCAAGGGAAAAATCATTGACATTTATCCGGGAACACGAATTACTGGAACGTGGTTGGTATGGTGCCCCTGTCGGCTGGCTGGACAGCAATCGAAATGGGGAATTTGCAGTCGCAATTAGATCAGGTCTTGTTCAGGGCAATGAGGCATCAATTTTTGCTGGATGCGGTGTTGTTAAAGATTCGGACCCGGAAGCGGAGTATGAAGAAACGTTAATTAAATTCACACCAATGCTTTCCGTATTGGGGGGATCTTGATGGAACATACAGAGACACTAACACGCTATATTGCGAATTTTGTCGATGAATTGGTAAAGAGTGGTTTAACAGAGGTAGTCATTTCACCTGGTTCGCGTTCGACACCACTGGCTATGACATTCATGGAACATCCGGATATCAGGCAATGGGTGATTATTGACGAACGTTCTGCTGCCTTTTTTGCGCTTGGTATGGCCAAGAAAAACAAGCGGCCGGTTGTTATTGTTTGTACGTCGGGAACGGCAGCTGCTAATTATTTTCCGGCGATTGTGGAGGCACATTATAGTCGGGTACCACTGGTTGTTCTTACTGCTGATCGACCACACGAATTAAGGGATGTTGGTGCACCGCAGGCAATCGAACAGCTAAAATTGTACGGGGATTATGTGAAGTGGTTTAATGAAATGGCGTTACCAGAAGCAGACCAAACCATGCTTGCTTACGTTCGTAGTAAAGCATCACGTGCTGTCCATATGGCAACGGAAGGGAATAGTGGTCCGGTTCATTTGAATTTCCCTTTACGTGAACCACTGATTCCTGATTTTGAGATTAAGGATTTATGGGGAAGCCAAACAACACGTTATCATGCCGTATCAGACGGAAAAAAACGCCTCGACTCAGAGCAAATACAAGCGTTATGCAACAGGCTCAAAGGAAAGGGGAAAGGCGTTATTGTTTGCGGTCCGCAAGATCGGGAGGATTTACCCGAGCGAATTGTGCACCTTGCATCATTATTGAAGATGCCTATTATAGCCGATCCACTATCTGGACTAAGATCTGGAATGCACAGTAAAAAACATGTGATTGAAGGCTACGATGCATTTTTACGCAATGACACCATACGTAAACAACTGAAACCTGACTACATTATTCGCTTTGGTGCGATGCCGGTATCCAAAGCCTATTTATTTTATGCAAAGGAACACCACGATGCGGAGCAATTTGTCATCGAAGAACATATGGGCCATCGGGAGCCAGCGGGGAACAGGACCGAATTTATTTATGCTGATCCGGCATTGCTGTGTGAAGATTTACTACTGGCTTTAGAGGATCGAGATCGGGACGCAACATGGTTCGCGCAATGGGAGAAGATGAACCAAATAACCAAGAAGCATTTACAGGCAAAGACAAATGGACGTTTAACAGAAGGGGAGGCCGTTCGTTGTTTATTTGATGTATTACCGGAAAACAACACGGTGTATGTTGGCAATAGCATGGCGATTCGGGATGTTGATACATTTTTTCTGACGACGGCAAAACAGCTCCGGGTATTGGCAAATCGCGGTGCAAACGGTATTGATGGCGTGGTGTCAAGCGGGCTTGGTGCTGCTGCAGTCAATGGTTCACCAGTTACACTATTGCTCGGAGATTTGTCGTTTTTCCATGATCTAAATGGCTTGCTTGCTGCCAAACAATATCATGTAAACATTACCATTTTATTGATCAATAATAATGGTGGCGGTATTTTTTCTTTTTTACCACAAGTAAATCATCCAGATCATTTTGAAGCGTTATTCGGTACCCCGGTTGATATTGAATTTGAACATGCCATCAAGATGTATGGCGGGAACTATTGTCAGGTAACGCAACAAACCGATTTGCAAAGAGCACTTGAGAAGAGTTATCAGGAAAAAGGCCTGGCCGTTATTGAAGTGAACACGGATCGGGAGCAAAATAGGCAATGGCACCGTGAGAGATGGCAAGCCATTGAAACTGAAATCCTTCATGATCATGAGGAATGATGGTATGTACTATACAATCAATGATGCAGCATATTGGTATGAATTAACGGGTGAAGGGCCGACGGTTGTATTGTTGCATGGTTTTACCGGCAGTTCAGCGACATGGGAGCCGTTTGTCGAAAACCTAGCGCAAGAATTTCAGGTACTGATCGTTGATTTACCAGGACATGGAAAAACCGAAATGGCAACCGGTCGTTCCATGGAAACGTGTTGCAGCGACTTATTTGCCTTATTTTCAATGCTAGAGTTAACGGATATCCGGCTTATCGGGTACTCTATGGGGGGGCGTACAGCACTATCGTTTGCGATGCTGTATCCGGAACTGGTTAAGTCCCTTGTGTTGGAGAGTACTTCCCCAGGACTGGCAACCGAGAGCGAACGGCAAGCACGAATCACCCGTGATGAACAGTTGGCCGAAAAAATAGAGCAGGAAGGTGTCGCGAAATTCGTCGACTTTTGGGAGGACATTCCACTTTTTCAAACGCAAAAAAATCTGCCGGTAGAAGTGAGACAGAAAATACGAAATGAACGACTTGCTCAGAACAAAACAGGCCTTGCCCAATCGCTTCGTTTGATGGGAACAGGCGCTCAAATGTCCTGGTGGGATCGTCTTCATGACCTATCCATTCCCGTTTTATTGCTGGCAGGAGCCAAGGATGATAAGTTTGTCAAATTAAATCGGCGGATGGAACAACTAATGGAAAATGCCCATTTAGTCATTGCTGAACAAGCTGGACATGCAATTCACGTGGAACAAGCTGATTTTTTTGGTAAAATAGTAGTGGAGTTTTTGTTAACCACGAGCCGTTAACAATTACATATCATAGCAAAAATATAAGGAGGAAAATTCATGACTGTACAATGGGAACAAGCAAAAGAGTACAAAGAAATAATCTATGAAAAATATAATGGTGTCGCAAAAGTAACGATGAACCGCCCGCGCGTTCACAATGCATTTACACCATTAACAGTGAATGAAATGATTGATGCGTTTGCAGATGCCCGCGATGATTCATCAATTGGTGTCATCATTTTAACCGGTGCAGGGGATAAGGCATTTTGTTCTGGCGGTGACCAGACTGTTCGCGGACATGGTGGATATGTTGGCGAGGACCAGGTACCACGCCTAAATGTTCTTGATTTACAACGGTTAATGCGGACGATTCCGAAACCGGTTATTGCGATGGTAGCCGGATATGCGATTGGCGGCGGACACGTTCTGCATATATGCTGCGATTTGACCATTGCTGCTGACAATGCCAGATTTGGTCAAACAGGTCCTAAAGTAGGCAGCTTTGACGCCGGTTATGGTGCCGGACTACTGGCAAGTATGGTCGGTCAAAAACGTGCAAGAGAAATTTGGTATTTATGCCGTCAATATAGTGCAGAAGAAGCATATGAAATGGGCATGGTTAACAAGGTCGTACCATTGGAAGAATTGGAATCCGAAACATTGCAGTGGTGTCAGGAAATTCTTGAAAAATCACCAACTGCACTGCGCTTTATGAAAGCATCGTTCAATGCTGCAACAGATGGTCTCGCTGGCCTGCAGCAAATGGGTGGAGACGCGACTCTGCTTTATTATACAACCGATGAGGCAAAAGAAGGTCGCGATGCATTTAAAGAAAAAAGGAAACCGGATTGGGATCAATTTCCACGTTTTCCTTAATTTTAGAAAATGGTATAGAAAACCTTTGCCAATTGTTGGCAAAGGTTTTCCGGTAAAATAGAGACGTTAAAAAAGGTGATTTTACTGGACTTTTTGAACATCCTTGAACAAAGGTGGTTAATGTATGAGTGAAACAATCCCACATTGGTTAACAAAACAAGCTAATATTGCACCAGATCAAACAGCTATCGAACGAGTAAATGGGGATACAATAACTTTTCGACAATTGAAAGAACAAAGTCAACGTTTTGCCAAGCAACTGGCACATGCCGGGGTTAAACGGGGATCACATGTAGCAATTTTATCAAACAATAATACCAAAATGGTTGTTGCACTCCACGCATTAAGTTATCTCGGCGCTGTTTCCGTTATGCTTAATACCCGTCTAACTGCAGATGAATTAGCATTTCAATTGGATGATGCCGCGGTAACGCTTGTATTAACAAGTCTTGAGTATTTAGCTGAAACAAAACAGAAAGCATTTTCCGTACCAACAAAAACATTTGCGGAAATTGATGAACTACCGGAGGCCACTGTTAACCTTGCAACGGAGCTTGATTTAGATGATACATTTACGATCATTTACACATCAGGTACAACCGGCTTCCCCAAAGGTGTCATGCATACATATGGGAACCACTGGTGGAGTGCCATTGGTTCGGTTTTAAACTTGGGGTTGCAGGAAAATGATAAATGGCTTTGTACATTACCCATATTTCATGTGAGTGGGCTGTCTATCTTTATAAAAAGTGTGATCTATGGAATGCCTGTCTACTTTATGGATAAATTTAATGAAAGTATTGTCCATGATGCGATCATGAACCGAGGGGTAACTGCTGTTTCGGTTGTTACGGTTATGTTGCAACGTCTGGTAAAGATGCTGGAAGGGGAAAGGTATCCTGATTCATTTCGCTGTATGCTGCTTGGTGGCGGACCAGCTCCAAAACCACTGTTAGAAAAAGCAAAAGCTTCCTCTGTGCCGGTGTTTCAATCGTACGGTATGACAGAAACTTCATCACAAATTGTGACCTTAAGTCCTCCTGATGCATTGAAGAAGATTGGCTCAGCTGGAAAGCCATTAGTTCCTGCGCAATTACAGATTGATCATCCGGATGACAATCCTGTTGGTGAAATTTATGTCAAAGGTCCAATGGTCACCCATGGGTATTTTAACAATGAAGCCGCAACCGAACAGAAGATACGTAATGGCTGGCTTGCGACCGGAGATCTTGGCTATTTGGATGAAGATGGGTTCTTATATGTAGTGGACCGAAGAAATGATTTAATTATTTCCGGTGGTGAGAATGTTTATCCTTCCGAAGTTGAGAGTGTTCTGTCTGGTATGGAACAAGTGGCCGAAATTGGTGTCGTGGGAAAACGGGATGACAAATGGGGGCAAGTACCTGTCGCGTTTGTGGTTAGAGAAGGACATATTACAGAAGCTGAGATTATGGATTATGCGGCACAGCATCTGGCGAAATATAAGCATCCTAAGGCAATTTATTTTGTGGATTCCTTGCCAAGAAATGCATCCAACAAACTCGTCCGCGGTGAATTGAAAAAGTTGCTGGAGTAAGCCTGGATAATAGGAATCTTTCATTTACTTACAAAACAACACTTCTGCTTTTTTAATACATGAAAATTTATTGGTTAAGCCACATTAATAGCAGGAGGTGTTGCGGTATGGAAAAGAAAAAGTATTTTGTAAATATGGGCAGTCAAGAAATTTCATCAGTTAAATATGGTAACAATGAGGAATTGGTCATTTATGCCACGGAGGATGAAGCCAGGGAATTACGGGGGAAAATGGAAGGGATGAATGATGCGGATATAGGTGCGTTTTGGCGGGCGCACGTACCAATAATGCCTTATCATCACGATCAAGCCAATGATGATTATGATAGCGGAATAACGGAAGCATTAAAAATGATCTATGACCTTGGTAATGAGGAGACAAAGCGGCATATAACAGATATGGGGGTTTTAGGCGACAGACCTTTATAGTACCAATGACTGTGCAATTGGTATAGTATATGCAAGTTAAATTGCTATACGATAAAAGCAGCTCCGGCTTCGTGAAAGAATGGCCGGGGCTTTTTATTACCGTTAAGCCAGCGTGAAATAGTAATAATTATTCGAGTTACTATTTCTTCACGATTCGGATAGAGCCATGTGAAAATATCGACCCTGGTGTGATACAATTGATTAACAACAAGTCCAAATAAACCGGCCATGGCACATAAGTTAGGTCGATTAGGACTGTTAGTGATTTTGAATATAATGTTGAAATGAAGGCAGTTGAACAATGAATATTTTTAGAGATTATTACAATAATCAAGTAAAACTTTCTTTTGCGGACCATCCTTATTCCGAACACCCAAAACATGTGTGGGTGATTTGCAAATTCAAAAACGATTGGCTTTTGACCAATCATAAGGACCGGGGTTACGAATTTCCTGGTGGCAAAGTGGAAAAAGGGGAAACAGCCGAAGAGGCAGCCATTCGTGAAGTGATGGAGGAAACCGGCGGAACAGTCGAGAAAATGACCTATATTGGCCAATATCTAGTTGCCGGAAAAGCAGAAACGATTATCAAAAATGTTTATTTTGCAACCATTAAGGAATTAAAACAGCAGCACACTTATTATGAAACACAAGGTCCTGTATTACTAAACAGTATTCCAGACGATGTCAAACATAACGCCCAATATAGTTTTATTATGAAAGATGACGTATTACCATGCTGTCTTGCATATTTGCGAAAAAATGCGGATATATGAACGAATAACGCTTGATAGGTATACAGGCGTTATTCGTTTGGATGCATCTTTTTTCAACTGTCTCTTTTAAGCTGTATGTTTGATAAGCCATTTTTCAATCCGTTCGACAATTTTATACATAATTCCAGCAACAATAGCGATGACGATCAGACTGGACATCACCAGGGTGAAATCGAATACCTGGAAACCATAGACAATTAAATAGCCGAGCCCTTCTTTCGAGACCAGAAATTCACCTACAATGACCCCAACCCATGACAGACCAACATTGACCTTTAACGTGGATATCATAATGGGCATGGTCGCCGGAAAAATAGCCTCCTTAAAGCATTGCCAGCGACTGGCGCCAAAACTTTTTAATACCTTTTCATAGTTCGGATCGACTTCCCTAAACCCCGAGTAGACAACAAGAGCCGTGACAATTACAGAAATAATCGCGCCCATCGCAATGATTGATACATATCCTGGCCCGAGTGCAACAATGATAATAGGGCCAAGGGCGACTTTAGGCATGGCATTCATAATAACTAAATAGGGATCCATGATTTTGGATAATCGTAATGATGTCCAGAGGATAGTTGCAATAAGTATACCCATAATTGTTCCGATGATAAATCCCAGAACAGTTTCAATTAAGGTTGCCTGAATATGGGGAAGAATCGATCCATCTGCAAACTTATTGATCAGCTGGTGCACAACTTTTGACGGAGAACTAAATAAGAGTGGATCAATCCAATATAATCGGCTGGCAACCTCCCATAGCGCGAGGAAACCAACCAGGATAATAAGTTGCCATGTGAAAACAATCTTTTTTTCACGTTTTAACTTATTCTTATATGCGGCAAATAGTTGCTGATCCGATTTAGGTTGCATGGTAGTTCGTCACCACCTTTTCCTTTTCGGCAGTCTCCCCTTGATTTAATGCCTCCCAAATTTTATCAAACAATGGCTGGTATTTAGGGTGACGGCGAACATAAAATGGTGTTTCGTTACGCAATTCAATGGGAACTTCAAACACATTGGCAACTGCTCCCGGGTTTGCCCTCATTAACAGGATTCGGTCACTCATGGAAATGGCCTCACCGATATCGTGGGTTACCAATACAGCCGTTTTTTTGTATGACCGTAGTAAATCAGCAACAATATCTTCCAATTTTAGTTTTGTTTGATAATCGAGTGCGGAAAAAGGTTCATCCAGTAATAAAATTTTTGGATCGGTCATTAATGTCCGCACCAGGGCAACCCGTTGACGCATTCCACCGGAGAGAGAAGTCGGATAGCTTTTAGCAACATTTGTTAATCCGACCTCATTTAGTAAATCCAATGCCTTCCCTGTTGCTTCATTTGTATTCTTGCGGCTAATTTTCGGCCCGATCAAGACGTTTTCAATAATGGTTTTCCATGGAAATAAGTAATCTTGTTGCAACATATACCCGATAGCCATAGCTGATGGACGTAACGGCTTTCCTTCTAAAAGAACGTCACCGGCTGTTTGTTGAATGATGCCGGCAATAATCGATAGAAGTGTAGATTTACCACAACCACTGGGACCGAGCAAGGCTACAAATTCGCCTTCTTCCATGGAGAATGAAATATCATCCAATGCTTTTGTATAACCAGTTTTTGAAAAATAATGGTGAGAGATATGCTCCAATGTAAGAAATGTCACCATTTACACCTCCTTATTTACCAATCGTATCTTTGGCAAATTCGGTATTAACCAGATCTTTGTATGGCACTTCATCGGGTAATTCGCCCGCTTCGTCCATAATCTCCTGTAAATTATTCCATTCCTCTTCTTCCAGCAAAGGATCAGTAGCATAGGAACCCTGACTTTTATATCGGTCGACAGATGAAGCAATCATATCCAAGTCAGTATCCTCGAAATAAGGCTGAATAACTTTTGCAATATCTTCAGCACTGTTTTCCTGCACCCATTGTTGTGCTTTGTAAATGGCATTGGTAAAGTGTTGGATTGTTTCTTCGTTGTCATTCATAAACCCGCGCTTTGCCATAAACACGGTATATGGAACATGACCGGACTCCTCACCAAAGGAACCAATGATATGTCCTTTTCCTTCCTTTTCAAAAATACTTGCGGTTGGTTCAAATAGCTGTACATATTCCGCATCCCCGGAGGTAAAGGCACCTGGTATATTGGCGAATTCAACATTTTGCAGTAGGTTCAAATCAGCGTGGGGGTCAATATTGTGTTGTTTTAACACATATTCACCTACCATTTGTGGCATCCCGCCTTTTCGTTGACCCAAAAAGGTACTATCCTTTAATTCATCCCAGGAAAAATCAGGATGTTCTCCTTTGGCGACTAAAAACGTTCCATCCGTTTGGGTTAACTGGGCAAAGTTAACAGCATAGTCCTTGGAATCTTGCCCGTAGACATACATGGATGTTTCCGACCCGACAAGAGCGACATCAATACCGTCGGATAATAATGCGGTCATCGTTTTGTCACCGCCCCAAGTTGTTTGTAAATCAACATCCAATCCTTCCTCTTCAAAAAAGCCTTTCTCAATTGCTACATATTGCGGTGCATAAAAAATGGATCTGGTCACTTCGCCTAATTTAATGGATGTCTGCTCTTGTTCAGCATTGGAACCACATGCCGAAAGAAAAACAAATAGGATACATGAAAAGAGCAGGCAATATATTATTTTTTTCATCCAGATCGTTCCTTTCTGCTCAGATGGGGTATTACAAAAATAGTGTATGTTTTAATGAAAAATGTGTGAATGCCTAGATGGCAAAGGAGCGCGGTCGAGGGTTGTCCTGCACAAAAAAGCCGGTCTCTAATTGATAGACCGGCTGTCAGTACATGCTGACAAATGCTTTTTATGACACTCATTCTCTCCCAAGTTGAAGTTCATCACTAACCAATGTAACAGTTTTCCTTCCACAGGATTGGGAAAAATATTTTAGTTGTCCGCTTTATATAATGGACCTGCCTGAACAATTTCATCACTTGCCTCCGTAAACTTGCGGAAATTATCATGGAATTTCATGGCGAGCTCTTTTGCTGCTTTATCATAGGCGGATGGATCAGTCCAGGTCGTTTTCGGTACAAGTACATCATCTGGTACTCCAGGGACATTAACTGGAATATCCAAACCAAAAATATCATCCTTTACTGTTTCAACAGTATTCAGTTCACCTTCCAATGCGGAATGAACCATTGCTCTTGTATAAGAAAGCTTCATACGTTGTCCGACACCGTACGAACCTCCAGTCCAGCCAGTATTGATTAAGAAGACACTTGACTGGAACTGATCAATTTTTTCACCAAGCATTTCTGCATAGGTTGATGGTGCCAATGGTAAAAATGGTGCACCAAAACATGCCGAAAATGTTGCTTGTGGTTCGGTTACACCGCGTTCTGTACCAGCTAGTTTGCTGGTATAACCGCTCAGAAAATGATACATAGCCTGTTCCTTGGTTAATTTGCTAATGGGTGGCAATGTACCAGACGCGTCAGCTGTTAAAAAAATGATTGTATTTGGATGACCAGCAACACTTGGCGTGACAATATTATCGATGTTTTCCAATGGATAGGCTGCCCGTGTATTTTCAGTTAAGATCGTATTATCATAATCTGGCATCCTTGATTCTGCATCAACCATCACATTCTCGAGTACTGTTCCAAATCGAATGGCATTATAAATTTGTGGTTCCTTTTTTTGCGAGAGATTAATGCATTTGGCATAACATCCGCCCTCGATATTAAAGATACCATTTGGGCTCCAGCCATGTTCATCATCACCAATCAGCCGGCGATAGGGATCAGCAGACAGGGTGGTTTTCCCTGTGCCTGATAGCCCAAAGAACAAGGCTACATCACCTTCCTGCCCAACATTTGCTGAACAGTGCATTGACAGAATATTCTTTTGAGGAAGCAAATAATTCATAATGGAAAATACCGATTTTTTAATTTCCCCGGCATACTCGGTTCCACCAATTAAAATGGTACGCCGTTTAAATGAAATCAGAACAAACACCTCCGAACTTGTCCCGTCCACTGCTGGATCCGCTTTGAATTCAGGTGCAGAAATGATCGTGAATTCAGCATGATGCGTGGCAAGTTCCTCTTCGGTTGGTGTGATAAATAATTGTCTGGAAAATAAGTTATGCCAGGCATATTCATTAATCACTTGAATGGGCAAGCGGTACTTTTTATCGGCACCAGCAAAGCCTTTAAAAGAATATAATTCATCCCGGTTTTTTAAATGGACAATAACTTTTTCATATAATTGTTCAAATTTATCCTCATCAATTGCCTGGTTTACAAGGCCCCAGTCAATAAATTGTTTACATGTGTCATCTTTTACAATAAACTTGTCTTGTGGAGAACGCCCGGTGTATTTGCCGGTTGTCGCCTGGATGGCACCGGTTTCAGTTAAGATACCTTCACGTCTGGCAAGAATTTTTTCAACAAGTCTTGGAACAGACAGGTTTTGCAGGATATTTCCTTCTGCCAATAGTTTATCGGCCAGTGTTGATCGTTCCATCGCTTTCATGTGAGCCACCTTCCTTTTGGTGTAAGTTATACTTACGATATGTCAAATTTCAAGTTTGATTATTAGTATAACACATTAATTCATATAGTCCATACTAATGTATTAATTTTCTTTGAAATGTTGAATTAGCGGAAGAACATCAACCAGGAAAAGCAAGTGTCGGTTAGAATCGGAGGGATATCGACCTTAGAAAGCGGGAATCGACCAAAAGTGGTGGGATATCAACCTCAGAAGGCGGATATCAACCAAAAGTGCGGGTGTATCAACCTGAAAAAGACGGAATCAACCGAAAACAGGGGGAGTATCAACCTAAAAAAGCGGATATCAACCTGATGGGAATCGACCAAAAGTTAAAGAACGTTTAATGGTAAATGAACTCCTTTCTTCGGTTTTGGCGGAGGGACAGGATTAAAAAGGGTTGTAAAGGTAAAATGCCTGTTTGATGTCAATATCCTTGAGAGTTAGTTTCAATTACGCGTACATATATTTAGTTAACTTCAGACCAATTCTCCATTAAAAAGGGAGTTGGTTTTTGTTGTTCAAATTTGCTTATTGAGACTTTTTGGAAGATGGGAGATTAAACAAGACAATGGAGAAAAACCATATCTAAATTACATTGGTTTGTAAGGAGAATTTATTGGTTATTGCCATGACTATAATGTTGTGAACGTTTAAGTGATTATATTCATTTGTAAAAAGCTACTAAATTGAATGCCAGAACAAGGGTAACTAGAAGCATGTACATAAAAACAAAGCCTAGATAATTTATTGAAAGTTCTAACCAGGATCATTGACATATGTTCCCTACAATGATAAGGATAAAGTATAAAGACCGGATTGTACTGGAGGAGTTTCACCGAAGCGTAAAATAAAGGGAGATAGGAAAAATGAATAAAAAATTAATGATGATGTTGTTAGCGGGGTTGTTGTCAATGGTATTAGTTGCATGTGGAAATAGTGAAGAAGATAAAGAGGATACAAAATCAGATACAGAAAAACAGGAAGATGAAAAAGAAATTAAAGTAGTAACTGCGGATCTATTCCATAAAAAGTTTTTCAATGATAGCTTTGGTATGGACGCACTTGGGGTATATGGGACTTTAAAAAATGAGGGTGAAACACCTGTAATTATCTCTGATGTGGAAATTACACTGTTTAATGATGAAGATAAGGCTATAGAAGTAAATACTGGTCAGGAAGATATTTTTAATAGTACGGCTATTGCTCCAGTTGTTATGGATGTTGATGAAAAAAGCTTTATTAATTTATATTTAGACTACAAGGACAAATACAAAGAATTAGACCACGTAGAAATTGATTATGAAGCTAAGCCAATATCAGCGGATAAACTAGTAAACATTGAGCTTGATAAAGATTCTATTAATCCAATGGGAGAATTACAGGAACCGGAAGAATGGAAAAAAGAAGATATGTCTGAAGGAACGATTCAGGGGAGGGAAGACATTCCTGTTACTGATGCAGATATTACCTTTAATATTGAAAATAAAGATGACAGAGACGCCAAGTACTATGCAGGTATTGGTGTTTACGATGAAGATGGGGAACTGCTGGGAACAGTTTTAGATACAGAGGATCTAGAAGATGATCATGTTCTTAAATCTGGAAAGGTTAAAAATGTCGAGGCATTAGACTCAGTCCCATTCAATATGGATAATATAGATCATGTAGAAGTTTACGTAGGTGGGATAGAGGCAGACGAAAGTGACTATTTGGAGGATTCAACTGTTGAAGAGGCTATAGAAGGGCACTTTAGTGAAGAAACTGATCAGAAAGAAGATAGTAACAAGTCCAATGATAAGGAGGAGGATTCAGAACTAGATCAAAACGATAAAAAAGAAACAGCTTCTTTAGACAGTTATTCAGAAGAAGAAATTGAATATGCTCGTGTCTGGATGCAGTTTATGGAAGTACAGGATATTACAGAACTAAATGTTAACAAGGTATCAGTGGGGACGCCTATTAATCCTCACGTTGATAAAAGTTCTAATTATCCAGAAGATGTTGTGATTCTAACTTCAGACATGACAGCAAATGGTATTATTACTTATTCAAGTAATGGAGATGGAACCATTAATATTTACCCAATTCCTTCACAATTTCCTCCAGAGGAATTTATTCAAGAGGAGGAAGGAATGGATATGCAGGAATACACTCAGTATTTAACGGATAATACTGAAAAGATGGATGTAGCCCCTTTAGATGATGATAAAGTGGCAGAGTTCCTAGACTCAGTAGATATTAAATATATGTAAACACCGTATATTTTACTATCAAGCCCCTTTGTAAGATTTTTTAATTGTCACTATTATTGTTGGTGACTTAAATATAAATAGATCCCAAAGGCTCATAGGGCTTCTATGATACAACAGAATAACGGATAAAAACATTGACATAAACAGGTGTTTTCGTTACGATAAATGACGAACGGACTCTCTTATTCAGAGTTGGTGGAGGGACAGGCCCGATGAAACCCGGCAACCATCACAAACGTGTGAAAAGGTGCTAATCTGATGCAAGGATAATTCCTTGAACAATAAGAGCGAAAGGCCACGAACCCTTTCCTCCATACGGGAAAGGCTTTTTTTGTTTTTAAGGAAATTGTATTCAATTAAAAACATGCATCATCCAAGATGTTTGAACAACATGTATGATAATCAATAATGATGAGTTCCGTACCAAAATTAAAGGGAGAGATTTGGCCTATGGCTGCAAATCGACGTTTATTCACATCCGAATCGGTCACGGAAGGGCATCCTGATAAAATTTGCGATCAGATTTCGGATGCGATTTTGGATGAAATTTTAGCAAAGGATCCAAACGCCCGTGTCGCTTGTGAAACCACTGTAACAACCGGTTTGGTATTGGTTTCTGGCGAGATAACGACGAGCACATATGTGGATATTCCGGCAATAGTCAGGCAAACGATTAAAGATATCGGTTATACCAGAGCAAAATATGGTTTTGATGCGGAAACATGTGCTGTACTTACAGCGATTGATGAACAATCGCCCGATATTGCCGAGGGTGTAGATACCGCCTGGGAAGCACGGCAAGGCCGAATGTCGGATGAGGAAATCGCGGCGATCGGTGCCGGGGACCAAGGCTTGATGTTTGGGTTTGCCTGTGATGAAACAGAAGAGTTCATGCCAATGCCGATTTCGTTGGCGCATAAAATGGCAAAACGTTTGGCGGACGTGCGAAAAGATGGCACACTTGATTACTTGAGACCGGATGGGAAAACCCAGGTAACAGTAGAATATGATGACCAGGATAATCCGGTAAAAGTGGATACAATCGTTATTTCCACCCAGCATCACCAGGATATTTCAACTGAACGAATTGAAAGGGATTTGCTTGAGTATGTCGTTCGCCCAGTCGTTCCGGCATACCTGCTGGATGAAACAACGAAATATTTCATTAATCCAACAGGCCGCTTTGTTATTGGCGGTCCACAAGGGGATGCCGGATTAACGGGACGGAAAATTATTGTTGACACATACGGAGGATATGCCCGTCATGGCGGCGGTGCATTTAGTGGTAAAGATTCAACCAAAGTGGATCGCTCCGCAGCATATGCCGCCCGTTATGTTGCCAAAAATATAGTTGCTTCCGGGCTTGCCAAAACATGTGAAGTACAGCTTGCGTATGCAATTGGTGTCGCTGAACCAGTATCGATAGCCATTAACACGTTTGACACGGGAACAGTTAATGAAGAAAGATTGGTTGAAGCGGTTCGAGAATTGTTTGATTTACGCCCAGCCGGCATTATTCGTATGCTTGATTTACAACGGCCTATTTTCAAAAAAACAGCTGCCTACGGACATTTTGGCCGAACCGACATCCTATTCCCATGGGAGAAGACGGATAAAGTTGAGGAATTAAAAGCATTGGTACAGATATAAGAACAATTGGTATGACTTTTCGTTATTATTATATATTTTTTGAGCCGATATTCTTATCGAAATAGGTCATCGTTTGTGATATACTCAAAAAGATATGATTACGAGAGCAAGAGAGTGAGGCTAAAGCCAATGTGTGGATTTATCGGAATGATTCGCAATAAGCCGGGGTTGCCAAATGAAACGGCAATACAGGCCTTTGAGCGGCAAAATAACATTATAACCCATCGTGGACCCGATGACGAGGGTTATTTTCACGATCATTATGTATCGTTTGGATTTAGACGTTTAAGCATTATCGATATCGAAAGTGGTCAGCAGCCACTCAGCTATCAAAATGAAAAAATATGGCTTATTTTCAATGGTGAAATCTATAATTATGTTGAACTTCGGGAAGATCTACGTCAAGAAGGCTATACATTTACAACGGAATCAGATACAGAAGTCATTGCCGCACTATTTACCAAACATAAAGAACAGGCATTTCAATATTTACGTGGCATGTTTTCCATATTGATCTGGGATAAGGAAAATGAAACGTTGTATGGTGCACGTGATCCGTTTGGCATTAAACCAATGTTCTATAAAGAAACAGAAGAAGGTACAATTTTTGCTTCTGAGAAGAAAAGTATTTCATTGATGTCGGAAACGGAACAAGTTGATAATGAATCATTGCAACATTATTTAAGCTTTCAGTTTGTACCGGAACCATATACGATGACAGCCGGCATTAAAAAAGCGGAACCAGGACATTATTTTGTGAAAAAACCAGGGCAATCAATCAACTTTACAAGATATTGGCATGCATCGTTTAACCCTGTCTTAATGGACAAACAAGATTGGATTAAGCGGGTTCAAGATGTGATGTATGATTCGGTGAATGTGCATATGCGAAGTGATGTACCGGTTGGATCGTTTTTATCCGGTGGCATTGATTCTACATTAATTGTCGCGATGGCACGGGAGTTTAATCCGAACATTAAAACATTCTCAGTTGGCTTTGAACGGGAAGGTTTTTCTGAAGTGGATGTTGCTAAAGAAACAGCAGATAAACTAAATGTGGAAAATATTTCTTACATTATCTCGCCCGAGGAGTATGTGGAAAAACTGCCAAAAATCATGTGGCATATGGATGATCCACTGGCAGACCCTGCATGTGTACCATTGTATTTTGTCGCCAGGGAGGCACGAAAACATGTAACAGTTGTGCTATCTGGTGAAGGTTCAGATGAGTTATTTGGCGGTTACAATATTTATCGTGAACCAGAATCATTGAAACTATTCCATTCCATACCGAAGCCGGCTAAGAATCTGTTGGCTCGAGTAGCTGAAGTACTGCCAGAAGGTGTAAAAGGAAAAAGCTTCCTCGAACGTGGTACGACACCACTTCGCGAACGATATATAGGTAATGCGAAAATGTTTGAGGAGGAAGAGAAACGGCAAATCCTGAAAAACTACAATGAAAATCTATCATACCGGCAAATTACTGAGAAACTATTTGATCATGTAGCAGATGATGAATTGGTGAATCAAATGCAATATGTCGATATTCATACTTGGATGCGGGGAGATATTTTACTCAAAGCAGACCGGACGACAATGGCCAATTCGTTGGAGCTACGAGTTCCGTTTCTGGACAAGGAAGTCTTCCGTGTTGCCAGCCAAATTCCAGTTGAATTAAAAATTGCCAATGGCACAACAAAGAATTTGCTACGTGAAGCATCACGGGGGATTATTCCTGATCATGTACTTGACCGTAAAAAATTAGGGTTTCCTGTACCAATTCGCCATTGGTTGAAAAATGAACTGAATGGCTGGGCCAAACAATTAATCAAAGAGAGTGAAACGGACCATTTGCTGCATAAGCGTTATATCCTTGATTTGCTTGATGCACACTGTCAGGGTAAAGGCGACTATAGCCGGAAAATTTGGACGGTGTTGATGTTCATGCTGTGGCACCAGATTTTTGTCGAAAACAAATTTGATATAACTGAGTTAAGCAAACCGGATGTATCCGTGGAACCAGCGACAGTTAATAAATAAGCATAGAATAAAGCAGGCGGTAACGTTATAAAATCGTTATCGCCTGCTTTCCCATTTGCTTCCATGCAGCTTTGAATTCCGTTCTTGGTGCTTTATTATTCTGTTCCAGTGGATCATTGAAATAAATATACTTGTCATCATAGCCTGTTACCAATACCGCGTGCTCCCTCATGGTTACTTCAATAGGACCGTCTGGTGTTTGCCATGTGATAAATTGTTCTTTGGGTAGCTTTTTAAATGTGGCATTGATAATCACCAAAACCGGTCGATCCTGATTCAATTGGTGGATTATTTCATCAAAATCCTGCCCGGTAAAATTAAATACACGGTTTCCTGCATAAATCGACGCCAGTTCAGTAATCGGTTGATGATAAACCCCAAGTCCCGGGGTGGCAAAGGAATACATGTCACCAACAAAACCATTATTTGGATGACCGAAATAAATGCCTTCTTTTGTCTTTTGGTATGGCGTCGGATCAATTTTAATTTGTTGTGCCAGTTTCATTTTATCTGCCTGAATATTGTGGTATGCAAGCAACATCGCAAGGCTTGTCACTTCACAACCGCGTGGTAATTCCGGTAATTGGCTAATTTGGGGTGCTTTTAACTGAACCGATTCTTTTTCGTCTATTGGCTGTTCTTGGTTGGACGTTTTTGCTATGGCCGAGTCAATGAATGATTTGGGCAATACATGTGTGATTGATGCGATGATGAAGTTTTTGTGTTCCTTTATGTACATGCCACTAATGACGATTGCTGTAATAGTAAAAATAACACTATATAAAACAAACGAGCGACGAATCCAGCTTGTGGAAATCCTGCGGCGAAAAATTATAAAATAGACTGCGATGACAAAGGTAATAACTGCTAGCATGATGTGCACAATGATACACTCCTAAAATCTGAGCTGTAGTAATCTTAATATCGGCATAATTCCACTAAGTTTAAAATTCCTGGTTTAATTCTGTATGATATTTATAGTATTGACCTTTCTCTACATATGATTTACGCACACGCTCCATTTCTGCATAATCGGCATCGGTTAGTTTTCGCACCACTTTGGCAGGTCTTCCCAAAGCTAATGTTTGCGGCGGGATCGTTTTTCCTGGGGGTACCAGACTTCCAGCTCCAAGAAATGCATGTTCTCCAATCTCGGCTCCATCGAGAATAATGGAGCCCATGCCGATTAACGCATTTTTTCGGATGGTTGCCCCATGCAATGTCACCTGATGGCCAATTGTTACATCATCCTCAACAATAACTGGATTTCCGGGGCTTTGATGAATCATGGAAAGATCCTGGATGCTAACTCGTTTTCCGATCCGGGTTGGTGCGACATCCCCGCGGATAACTGTATGAAACCAAATGCTTGATTGCTCACCAATGATTACATCACCGATAATAGTGGCATCCTTAGCGATAAAGGCTGTTTCATCAATTTTTGGAGTGATATTTTTATAATGGCTTATCAATTTCAAAACCTCCAGTTACTCATGTTAAAAGTTGAATCTAAGGGAAAAATATGATGATATAATTAGTATAGCAAATATTTTTGGATGTTTGGTATCACGGCCATTAAATGGAGGGAGCAAGTTGGGAAACCATGTACCACAAACTGCAGCTACATTAATGATAAAAGTGTATCGTAAAATATTCCCAGCCGTTAAACAAGAGTTGGCTTACTGGACAAAACGTGCCCGGCAAATTCCCGATGAAGAATTACGTGCACAGGCGCTGGCAAGTATTCATACAAAACGGTTTCATTGTCAAGGTGGGGCAGTTTATGCGTTACTTGCAGCTGGTAACTGGAAGGAAGCGATTCGATTTATTGTTGCTTACCAGACCATTAGTGATTATTTGGATAATTTATGTGACCGCAGTACATCATTGGATCCCGCTGATTTTCGTCTGTTACACGAGGCGATGGCGGATGCATTGACCCCGGATAACACAGTGAAAAATTATTATAAACTACGGACGGAACAGGCGGATGGGGCGTATCTAGCTGATCTTGTTCGTACCTGTCAGCAAGTTGTAAAGCAAATCCCAACGTATCACTTCATTCAGCCGAAATTGCTAAAGTTAGAACAATTATACGGAGATTTACAAGTTCATAAACATGTGGCGGTAAACGAGCGCATCCCCAGATTGATGAACTGGTTTAGCCAAAAATACAGTAATGATGACGCTTTGAGCTGGTATGAATTTGTAGCTGCATCTGGTTCCACACTCGGTATCTTCTGTTTTATATCCTATGCACTTGGAGGACAGATGACAGCGGCTCTATCTAAAGATATTTTTTACAGCTACTTTCCTAATATGCAGGCATTACATATTTTGCTTGATTATTACATTGATCAACAAGAGGATGAGCGGGAGGGGGACTTGAATTTTTGCAGTTACTATCCGTCGCGGGAAAAAATGTTAGAGCGGTTTATTTATTTTATTGAACAAACAAATCATTGTGTTCAGTCTTTACCCAATCGAAAATTTCATGAAATGATTCATCATGGGCTGGTTGGGTTGTATCTTGCCGATGGAAAAGTCAGGCGCTTGGATAGCGGGGATATGATGACATCTGTCTTATTAAGAAAAAGTGGAAGACAGGCAAAGTTTTTTTACTGGAATGTCAGGCAATATCACCGCCTGTTTGGTTAAATGATTAGGAAAAGCAGAAGCTGCCCCGTTAGCCACCGGGAGCTCTATTGGTTATTTTTTATCAATGGCAACGATAAACGGCGGGTGATTTCGTTGGTTGATAAAACCATATTGCAATACGTTATAGGATTGTTGGTCAAGGGCTTTGGCATAATTCAAGATTGTCTCTTTTTCTTCGGTTCCACCTTTGTGACCGTGATAAATAACCAAGACGATAACGCCACGTTTTCTAAGAAAGGCTAACATGGAATTCAGGGCCTTAATGGTGGAAGCACCATGGGTAATAACAGTTTTATCACTTCCGGGCAAATAACCTAAATTAAAAATAGCACCACTAATTTGGTCAGTTGTATCTAAGTATGCTGCCACATGCTCATGCGAATCTTGAATGATTTTCGTGTTATGGATGGCGTGTTCAGTTAATTTTTTGTTTGTTGCAGCAATTGCCTGATCTTGAATATCAAAAGCCAGAACTTGACCATTTTCGCCGACAAGCTGACTAAGGAAAATGGTATCATTTCCATTACCGGCAGTGGCGTCAATCACGATATCACCAGGTATTACCGCATCCTGTAGTAATTGATGTGAAAATGCAACAACGGATTTCATATGGATTTATCGTTCCTTTCGTCATAGTACGATCCTTATTTTAGCACATTTTAGTAAGTTTTTGTGGTGCATTTTGGATAGGACGTAACAACGAATCCTCCATTAATACGCGATAGTCTGACAATTTACTTGACAAAGCATGTAGCATTGCTTAAAATTCGATAATAAGTATAAAAGTAGTGTTAAGGCTATAGTTCCATTAAAGTCATTGCTGTACTATGATAAAATATTCTTCCTAAGTGGTGAAACAAACCGGTATAATAGTAATTACGAAGTCTAGATTGACAAGTTTGCGGGTTGAAGACGGACTGCAGTGTTCGGTCGGCCGTTAGAATAGGAAAACGACAATGCGAAGGAATAGTAACAGAATATTTCGGGTTTAGAGAAACAGTGGTTGGTGCAAACTGTTGCTGAATGTTATGTGAACTCACCTTTAAGTTACAGGATTGAAGCAAGTAGGTTCTGTCGTATCATCTGCGTTAAGGATATAAAGTGAACGCTTAAAATGTAGCGTTAATTTGGGTGGCACCGCGGGAGAAGCTTCTCGTCCCTTTACATGGGATGGGCAGCTTTTTTTATGGGGGTCTGAGCCCAAGAGTGAAGGAGGAGTAAAGATGAGTTTTAATCATCGGGAAATTGAAAAGAAATGGCAAACATATTGGCAAGAACATAAAACGTTTAAAACAGACACTTTTTCGGATAAAGACAAGGTATACATATTGGATATGTTTCCTTATCCATCGGGAGCCGGTCTGCATGTTGGACACCCGGAAGGTTATACCGCAACAGATATTCTTTCCCGTATGAAACGAATGCAAGGAAAAGAAGTTCTGCACCCAATGGGCTGGGATGCATTTGGGTTACCGGCAGAACAGTATGCACTTGATACAGGAAATAGTCCGGCCAAATTTACAGAACACAATATCAACACATTTCGCCGGCAAATTAAGGAATTGGGTTTTTCCTATGATTGGGATCGGGAAATCAATACAACCGATCCGAATTACTACAAATGGACCCAATGGATTTTTACAAAACTGTATGAAAAAGGCTTGGCCTATATGGATGAGGTTGCGGTGAATTGGTGTCCGGCGCTTGGCACTGTATTGGCCAATGAAGAAGTAATTGATGGAAAGAGTGAACGCGGCGGACATCCGGTCATTCGCAAACCAATGAAACAATGGATGCTGAAAATCACCGCATATGCTGACCGGCTGCTGGATGATTTGGAAGAATTGGATTGGTCAGAAAGCATAAAGGATATGCAGCGTAATTGGATTGGCCGATCAGAAGGCGCAGAAGTAACATTTGCAGTAGATGGGCACGATGAAACAATCACTGTATTTACGACCCGTCCGGATACTTTGTTCGGTGCAACATATGCCGTACTTGCACCAGAACATCCATTAGTGAAAAAAATCGTCACTGATGAACAGCAGGCTGCGGTTAGCAAATATTTAGATGATGTGCAAAGTAAATCAGATTTGGAACGAACGGATTTGGCCAAGGATAAAACAGGTGTATTTACCGGTGCCTATGTCATTAATCCAGTAAATAACCAAAAAATGCCGATTTGGATTGCGGATTATGTGCTGATGTCTTACGGAACGGGGGCAATCATGGCGGTGCCGGCACATGATGAACGTGACTATGAATTTGCTTCGAAATTTGAATTGCCAATTGTCGAGGTTGTTGCTGGTGGAGATGTAACAAAAGAGGCGTACACCGGTGATGGGGAACACGTAAACTCTGACTTTTTGAATGGACTGGACAAAGAAACAGCCATTACAAAAATGATTGCTTGGCTTGAGGAAAATGGCTTAGGAACGAAAAAAGTGACCTATCGTCTACGTGACTGGCTATTTTCCCGACAACGCTACTGGGGTGAGCCGATTCCGATCATTCATTGGGAAGATGGTACCATGAGTACGGTACCTGAAGCGGATCTGCCGCTGGAATTGCCGGAAATGACTGAAATAAAACCGTCCGGAACTGGTGAATCACCGCTTGCAAATAGTGAGGAATGGGTTAATGTTACTGATCCCAAAACCGGAATGAAAGGACGCCGAGAGACAAATACGATGCCGCAGTGGGCAGGAAGTTGCTGGTATTTCCTTCGCTTTGTTGACCCGAATAACACACAACAACTTGCCGATCCAAAAGCATTGGCAGAATGGATGCCGGTTAATGTTTATATCGGCGGAGCGGAACATGCAGTATTACACCTGTTGTATGCCCGGTTCTGGCACAAATTTTTATACGATATTGGCGTGGTACCAACCAAAGAGCCATTTTTGAAACTGTTTAACCAAGGGATGATTCTTGGGGAAGGCAATGAAAAGATGAGTAAATCGAAGGGGAATGTGGTTAATCCTGATGATATTATTACTTCCCACGGAGCGGATACACTAAGATTGTATGAGATGTTCATGGGGCCGCTTGATGCAGCAGTTGCCTGGTCAACCAATGGATTAGATGGCGCGCGTAGATTTCTTGACCGGGTTTGGCGTTTAATCGTAAATGATGACGGAAATTTGTCTGAACGTATTGTCGTATCAACTAATGATACATCAATGGATAAGGTGTATCATGAAACGGTGAAAAAAGTGACCGAGGATTTTGAACAGCTGCATTTTAATACGGGAATTTCACAAATGATGGTGTTTGTTAACGAAGGCTACAAGGTTAATGAGCTACCAAAAGAATATGTGGAAGGCTTCGTAAAATTGCTTTCTCCAGTGGCACCACATATTGCCGAGGAATTGTGGAATAAATTGGGTCACACGGACACGATCAGTTATGAAGCATGGCCAGCTTTTGATGAAGCAAAACTGGTAGAAGATGAAATTGAAGTAGCGGTACAAGTGATGGGAAAAGTTCGATCAAAGATAAATGTTGCCAAAGACATCTCTAAGGAAGAACTGGAAAAACAAGCACTCGAAGATGAAAAAGTTCGGGAATGGCTAGAAGGAAAAACCATTCGCAAAGTTATCGTTGTACCTGGTAAACTGGTGAATATCGTGGCTAACTAAATGCTCAAAAAGGATCTCCGCTCATTCTGCGGGGATCCTTTTTGTTTCTTGAAAGTTATAAAGTATAAAAATTCATCCTCCGTTCAGCTTATGCCGGAATAGGTCCCGTCCGGCTCCAGCGCCCAGCGGCTAGCAAACTTCAGGTTTCTTCCTACGATAAGTCAACATCGGTTCGTAGTTAAAGGGAGGCCGACTAAGAACGGCCTTTGCGGCCAACGTCGGCATACCCCTATGAAGGGGCATGTTTCCTTTATCTCGTCAGAACCCTTCTAGTTTGTACGCCGCTAACCGGGCGCTTACGCCTTTGTTCTTATTTAATGGCGCCAGATACGGGATAATCATCGGTGTCAATTAAAAGTGCCTTGCCAAGTGCCATTTTGGCCAGCTCTGTACCGATGAACGGACCCATGGTAAGTCCGGAAGCTCCCAAGCCATTTGCCAGAATTATTCCTTGGTAACCAGGTAATGGGCCAATCACAGGCAAAAATCCAGGTGTGAACGGACGAAAGCCAATCCTTGTTTCCAATACGGTTGCATTCGTCAAACCTGGGGAAACATCAAGTGCTTTTGTTAAGATTTCATTGATTCCACCCGCCGTTATCCGGTAGTCGAAGCCAGCCTCGTTTTCATGGGTCGCACCAGCGATAATGCGATTGTTATCAAGCGGTACCAAATATTGGTCATTTGGTGGCATCACAACAGGACGGCCAGCCGTAGTGAAATCGGGAACTTGAAAATGCATAATTTGTGCTTTCTGTGAAGTGACTGCAAATTTAACACCCAATGGTTCAAGCAGCTCACTCATCCAAACGCCATTTGCTGCAATAACCGTGCCAGCATAAATAGTTTTGCGATTTACCATAACGCCGGTAACATGCTTCCCTTCATGAATTAATTGCGCATCACCATGACGTATGATTGCACCATGTTTTATAGCACCATTCAATAAAGCATTTCGCAATTGACGGCCATTAACACGGGCAGCACCGCTTACATGAACAGAGCGGTATCCATCTGCTAGAAGGGGAAACAATGCATGTGTCTGTTCAGCATCCAACATGCGAATTTCACCGATCTCCGGTGCATCCTCTCGTCGCTTAATAGCTCTTTTTTCCATAGCAGCTAGTTTATCCTCATCATGATGGATCGAGATTGCCCCAACCTTATCATAACCTGTATTCGTCTCCCCATCTTCCGCCAGCAGATTGATTAATTCCGGATAAAAACGGGCACCGCCTTTTGCTAATCGGTACCAGACTTTGTTACGGCGTTGGGATAGCCAAGGACAAACAATCCCTGCTGCTGCATCCGTTGCCTGACCATCATCATTTCGATCAATAACTATTACCTCGACATTTGCTCTGGCAAGTTGATATGCGGTTGTCGCACCAAGAATCCCTGCACCAATAATAATAAATTTGCTCATACTCAATCCTTCTTTGGTTCAATGATTTACAAGGTTTAATATAGAGGAGATAGTGCATGTTGTAAAATGAAGCGGGTTGACGAAAGGATAGAAAAAAGCCAGCGTAAATTCCGCTGACTTTTTATTTTGGTTCGCTGCTTGATTTAAATTCTTGTTTCAATTTAATCCACTTTCCATCCTCATAATACCAAAGTGCGCGAATGGATCCCAATTTGTCCTGGTGATTATATCCGTTAACTTGTTGGTAACTCTTTAATCCAAACCCTTTACTTTTACTAATAAATGTTGGTTCAAAATAAGTAATCGGATCAACAGTTAATTGTTTTTGGCGTAACAACTTTCCACTTTTGTCGTATATTCCCTGTTGTATATGTGTTGCTGCATGATCCTTTATATCAATGATAATGGGATCCTTGCTTGGGTCTAGCAGTAATGATGCTTTAAAGTTTTGTTTGAACTCCCCTGTGATAGTGTAAGATTCAGGAACCTCTATTTTTTCAAGCTTTTCATCTTTTAACGTATTGAACTGATAATGATGTAATGCTTTTGTTTCATTCTCTGTATTTTGATACAGCACATCGTTAACTCCATCATGATTTAAATCCTTAAATTGAAGGCTAGGATTATAACCGCCCTCGTATACGATTTTCCACTGCTTTGTTTGCGGTCCTTTTATGTCTGCCCAAACATTGTGGAAGTAATTACTATCTTGGCCAAAACGAATTCCTTTGAGTTTTATTTCCTCTTTCTGACCATCACCTGTTACATCTTCATGATAAGTGGCAATTTCTATTGTCTTTTGGTTGTCTGGCTCGCTTGCTGCCGAAAGAGGTATTGCAAACGTCAGAGTTAATGTTAACAGGATCAGAAGCTGGAAAAATCCTTTCATGATATATCTCCATTCCTTATCGTAAGTGGTTGAACTATGTTTAGTGTGCGATACAGGTTGTTATCTTATGCAGATCGTTCAAGGGCATATTTGGGTAAGGTTGTGATTTTTTTGTGTAGGATTCGGGGCAAATTAGTGTGTTGGACTGGAAATTAGCGTGCTATCGTTGTGTGGAGAAGTATAAAGGCTTTCAGAAACTGACTGATAATATGTTTATGTTTTATGGATGGAATATTTTTTTTGAAAGGATGTATATTTTTTATAAAAAGATAGGAAAGTATAAAATTTGGGTCTACCGCAGTGAGTGTTACTGTGGTATTTTTTATG
>NZ_JBFNXI010000032.1:0-39445 GCF_040812445.1 Lentibacillus sp. L22
TCAGAAAACAAATCCCAATTCCGAGGATACTCTATTAATTTACACAAACTTATTGACAGTACCAAAATTTAAATAACTATTACTATCAGTATATATAATTATACATACACCAATCTAAAATACATTTCCATTGATTTAGTCAATTAAATAAATTACGTTAATAAGAAGGGGGGATAATGCCCTGTCTACTTTATCAAATCGGAGTGAAAACCATGAAAGTTTACGTTGATGCGGACGCCTGTCCCGTAAAAGATTCCATCATCTCCATTGCCAAAGACAACCAGATCCCCGTGGTTCTTGTAAAAAGCTTTGCACATTTTTCCAATAGTGAACCGCCACAAGGAGTAGAAACGGTCTATGTAGATTCCGGTGCTGATGCGGCTGATTACCGGATTATGCAGTTAGCAAAAAGCGGGGACATTATTGTTACCCAAGACTATGGACTGGCTTCGCTCGGACTAGCAAAAGGGTGTATTGTCCTTCATCACAAGGGGTTCGTCTATACGAATGAGAACATTGATCAACTCCTGCAAACACGTTATGTAAGTGCGATGGCCAGGAAAAGCGGCAAGCGGACAAAAGGACCGAAAGCATTGACAAAAGATGATGTGAACAAGTTCCAAGAACAGTTTAAAATGATCATTGAACAAAACAAATAAATCCTGTTAACAGCTGACGTCCCATTGCCTATCATATAACAAATAGACAAGAGTTTTCCGCTTCATTGTGGCTTTTATTTACCACTAATCAAACGTTTGATCAATAATTTTGATTAACCCTCTTTTAAGATTTTGCCATCAAAGTACACGACTATTTGTTAAAAGCTTCTTCTTAGCCAAAACACCCCTGTGCCATCAGCGATACAGGGATGTTCTATTTGCATCGTCCAATTAAAGTTTCCGCACTTTAAAATTATCTTGGAGTACTGGCCAGTTTTGCGGGAATCGGTTCCCTAATACCCAGTAGCTCCCACCTCTTAGCCCATATTCCTTCATTACATCGTATTTTGCTTGCATACTGCGGGCATCCTCGAACCATACTTCATGTTGCTGTCCAGATTCATCCGTATAGCGGAAAAATGGTGATTGATAGGTTGTATTATACTCAATCGCAGCACCATATTGGGCAGCTAGTTGAACAGCTTCATATGGACTGACCGTTCGGGCAATTGTACCTTGTTGCCACGGGATTTTCCAATCACGACCGTATAACGGCATTCCCATCATAATTTTATCACGTGGAATGACCGTTACCGCGTAATCCAATACGTTACGTACCATGTTAATTGGCGCAATAGCCCATGGTTCGCCACCAGCCCATCCCCATTCATAGGTCATCAGGATAACGAAATCGACAACCTTTCCATGTGCACCATAATCATGGGCTTCATAAAGCAACCCTTGCTGTTCACTACTAACTTTTGGTGCTAAAGCCGTTGATACAAGCAAGCCTTCTGGATGGAGTCTGGCAACCACCCGCTGCAAAAATGCCGTATAGTTATCTCTATCCTCTGGGTAAACATATTCAAAATCAAAATTCACCCCGGAATATCCTTTCTGTTGCATCATTTCAAGAAGATTGGTGATTAAGGTTTCCTGCAGGTTCGGATTTCGTAAAATGGTTGCAGCTAAATCGGAATCAAAGTTCCCTCCCGAAAAATTAGTCACTATGATCAATGGTGCCACTTGACGGGATTTAGCTGCCTGTAATAGTCCGGTCTCCTGCATATTTGTTAATGTCCCATCCGCTTTTATGCTATACCTAAATGGTGAGAGATAAGTGAAATTTCTCCCCAGGGTAAGAACCTCATCCCTTCCTTGATCGTTTATTTGGGTAATGTACGCATTGATTTCCGTAGTTGGCCTCGCACCAACCGGAATTCGCAATGTTTGCCCGGGATATAATACGGTAGAAGATGTTAATTGATTAGCCTGAAAAAGCTGGTTGAGGTTAACTCCATAGCGATTAGCGATCGACCATAGTGAATCTCCTGATTGAATTACATAGGAAAAATACGGCATGATAAGCATTTCGCCAACATAAAGTTGTGATGGATCTGAGATATTATTAGCCACTGCCAGATCCTGAACATTTACCCCGTATTGATTGGCAATTCGCCATAACCAATCACCTGGTTGGACAACATATTCACGATAAGGAATGGGAATAACCAATGTTTGCCCGATTACCAAGGTGTCCGGGTTCGTGATCTGGTTAACTAATATGATTTGATTTAGGTCCGATCCATAATTTCGTGCTATCTGCGACAATGTTTCCCCCCGTTTTACAACATATATTTGCATCTTCTTTCCTCCAATTTTCATTTCTATATTCATGCTATTCACGGGATATCTGTCCTGTTCACGCTCCCCCAACAAATCATAGTCCAGTTTTAGAATTGAAATCTATCGGGGATTCTTCATGTTTTATTGATGAACGATATTATGGTTTGACCGGAAATATTAACGGATTGTGATAAAAATATTGACGATCTTTGGAAAATATCATGGAATATGATCAATATTTCCCGGGAAATGTCGATACCGATTAACCCTCAATAAAGGAAACACCGTACTAATCCCGACCTGTATCTCCATGTCTCATAAAAGTCAACTGTCCTAGACGAGAATATAACCGTGCTACGTTTTTAACAAAGATACGATTAAGGTTTATAAAAAAGTTGCGAAACCTTATCCCATTTAAATATGCTTTGCCTTAAGGGATTTCTTGTGGTAAAAGTAATATAATATCGAAATCGGAGCAGATTGCTTGATAAAAACTGAAACCTTAGCATAGGGATTAACATTAAAAATATTTTGGACTGTAATACGAGACTATAGTTGATTATCTGAAAGACAAGGGTTTTAACCTCGAAACAATAGGTTGCACCTTGATGCGCTTATAACTATCTTTACTACATCTATCCACTTGATCAATAATGGAAAATAAGGAAAGGGATGATTAACATGATTTTTGGTGAACGATTGAAAAAGGAACGAGAAAAAAGAGGATGGTCACAAACCGCTCTCTCCGAAAAAATCCATGTTAGTCGTCAATCAGTTTCAAAATGGGAAACTGGTAAGAACTATCCCAGTATCGAAGTGATCATTGATTTGAGTGATTTATTCGGTATTACGATAGATGAATTGTTGAGGAGTGATGAGGAATTGAAAGAAAAAGTAATTCGCGATAGTAAGCAGCTGGCGCATCCGAAATGGAAAACATTTTTTGATAGTTTGTTTTTATTAGGTGCATTCTTGTTATTGGTAAAGCTAATTATTTTTGGCTTAAATCACCTTATGGATACAGATATTATGGCCTTGGAGGGAAAGTTACTAAAAATCATAGCTAATTTCTTACCATTAGCTATGATGGTAATTGGTGGTATTGGTTCAGATGAATTAAAAGATAAATATGTTGTTGATTAATTAAACAAATGAAGCATTAAAGCCTCCCTTTTTGATTTGAGACAACTTGAGCAATCAGACGCACGTTTGTATGGTGCTTTGCGGGTTAAGAAAGTCTGAAATCTGATGCTGTATTCAGCTCATGTTAGAAAAAGCCCCGTCCGGCTCCAGCAACACAAAGATCCCTGTCCAAAAACAGGGATCTTTTGCTTATCACATATTTTGTAATCGTTCAATACGACTCTCCATTGGCGGATGTGTGGCCAATAAACTGGCTCGTTTTTTGCGTTTATTACCTAGTGGACGTGCAATATACATGGAGGCTGTAGCATCTTTGGCATTTTTCACATCACGAGGATCCCGGCTGATTTTCTGCAGTGCGTGAATTAGCCCCGTTGGATTACGGGTTAATTCAACTGCAGAGGCATCGGCCAAGTATTCCCTATTTCTGGAAACTGCCAACTGGACAAATTGTGCTGCGATCGGTGACAGAATAACAAACACAAGGGCAATAATCATTAGGATCGGATTGGATTTCCTATTGTCATTTCGTCTGCCTCCGCCGAAAAGCATCATCCGTGACCCAAAATTAGCAATTAATGCGATAACTCCAACTAAAGCGATACAGATGGTCATCAGCCGAATATCGTAATTACGAATATGCGAGATTTCGTGTGCAGCAACACCGGACAATTCCTCCCGATTTAATTGGTCCAGTAAACCCGTCGTAAAGGCCACGGCACCCTTTTCCGGTTTGATCCCTGTCGCAAATGCGTTCGGCGCCGGATCATTGACAATATACACTTTGGGCATCGGGATCCTTGCTGCCAATGATAATTCTTCCACCACATCAAACAATTGTGGATTATCCTCTTGCTTTATTTCGGTTGCACCGGACATTGCCAAAACCTGTGATGTTGCCGACATGTACGTAATTGGCACATAAAACGCGAGAATAATGGCTGCAATGAGTAGCCCGGACCAAAAATCGTTGTTAGCCAAGTACCCTATGGCCCAACCAATCGCCAGTACTAGCACACTAAACAATAGAATGAGCAGAATCGTCTTACGTTTGTTCTGTAAAATTTGTTTATAAAGCATCTTTTCCCCTCACTAAAAAGTTACATTAGGTACTTCACGATCCGCTTCCGGAATGGATAATAACTCTTCCCGGCGAAAATTAAACATACCAGCTAATATATTGGTTGGGAAAGATTCCCGCTTAATATTATAATCAGCAACTGTCTTATTATATAATTGTCTTGAATAAGCGACTTTGTTCTCTGTCGTTGTGAGTTCCTCCTGGAGGTTCAGGAAATTTTGATTGGCCTTTAAATCCGGATAGGACTCTGATAAAGCAAAAATCGATTTTAAAGCACCCTGGATTTGATTATCTGCCTCAATTCGCTCCTGTGGTGTACCATTGACCAATTGACTGCGCGCCTGCACAACTTTCTCCAAGGTCTCTTTCTCATGCTTGGCATATCCTTTGACTGTATTGACAAGATTAGGGATCAGATCATGACGGCGTTTCAATTGCACATCAATTTGACTCCACGCTTCTTGTATCCAATTTCGATATTTGACTAAACCATTATAGGACACAATGGTAAAGAGAATAATAATCACTACAATAGCAATGATAATAATGGTTGCTACCACTTTTTTCATCCTTTCTCCGTTCATTATTTTTTCTGCCCATTCGTGTTCATTACCCAAAAAACATGGTGCAGAAACTTTCCACGCTGATATTTTATAACCTTACGTAAAAGTATATGCTTATCATTATTATTATACCATAGATACGATGGACGTTTAATCAGATTAAATGGATTATTTTCCGTCGAGTTGGACAGTGTAAGGTTGAAGCGTCATTAAAAGAGAAAAGGATGGTAACAATGTCAGACGATCAACATCAAACAAATTTGGAAACAGAAGATACATTAACCAATCGACAGGGTCATCCCGTTACGAATAACCAAAACATACGGACAGTTGGAAACCGGGGTCCTGCCACATTGGAGAACTATGATTTCATCGAGAAAATCAGCCATTTTGACAGGGAAAAGGTTCCGGAACGTGTTGTCCATGCACGTGGAGCCGGAGCGCACGGCTACTTTGAATCCTATGGAACGGTTGGTAATGAACCCGTTTCTACCTACACAAGGGCGAAGGTGTTTCAGGAAAAAGGAAAAAAGACCCCTGTTTTCGTCCGTTTTTCCACGGTAGTGCATGGCGTACATTCGCCGGAAACTCTACGTGATCCACGGGGGTTTGCTGTTAAATTCTACACGGAAGATGGCAATTGGGATTTAGTTGGTAATAACCTAAAGATCTTCTTTATTCGTGACGCCATGAAATTTCCCGATATGATCCACGCCTTCAGACCGGATCCGGTATCGAACATTCCCGATAGCCAACGTTTTTTTGACTTCTGTGCGAATTCTCCGGAAAGCTTTCATATGGTTACCTTTATGTATTCACCTTGGGGTATCCCGGCTAACTATCGGATGATGCAAGGATCAGGTGTCAATACGTATAAATGGGTGAACCATGACGGTAAGGCCGTTCTGGTAAAATACCATTGGGAACCGCAACAAGGGATTAAAAACCTGACAGTAAAAGAAGCAAACGAAATTCAAGCAACCAATTTCAGTCATGCGACACAGGATTTGTATGATGCCATTGAACGTGGTGACTATCCGGAATGGGAGCTTTTCGTGCAAATTATGGAAGATGGCCCACATAACGAATTGGATTTCGACCCTCTTGATGACACCAAACTATGGCCAGAGGATCAATTCCCATGGCTTCCGGTTGGCAAGATGGTGTTAAATAAAAACCCGGAAAATTTTCATAACGAGGTAGAACAATCCGCATTTGGCACAGGAGTAATTGTAGACGGTCTTGATTTTTCCGATGATAAAATGCTGCAGGGCAGAACATTCTCCTATTCTGATACACAGCGTCATCGTGTCGGAGCCAATTATTTGCAGTTACCGATCAATGCGGCGAATAAACGGGTTGCAACCAATCAAGAAGGCGGGCAATTGCGATTTGAAACCGACCGCGGATCCAGTCAAAATCCTCACACTAACTATGAGCCAAGCATTTTGGGAGGGTTACAGGAAGCGGAACAAACCGGCAAAGAATATACACCAAAGGTTGAAGGTAACCTTGTACGCGAATCCATTGAACGAACGAGTAATACCAAGCAAGCAGGTGAAACATATCGTCGTTTTGAGGATTGGGAGAGAGACGAATTAATTTCCAATCTTGTCGGGGATCTTTCCGAATGCGACAAACGTATTCAAGATAAAATGATCGCACTTGCTGAGGAAGCTGATGAGGAGTATGGCCGCCGCCTAAAAGAAGGACTGAAGCATGCCAAAAGTAATGGAACAAGTCAAAATCCAATTGGTAACAAAGACAGTGAAAAGGCACCAAAACAAGCTGTCGATAAAAGTCATCATGCAAAGCCTTATTAAGGATACTTGATTCTGCATACCATGGTCACCCTGCTTGTAAAAGGAGAATGGCGCATGATAATCTAAAGAAAACCTCCATGCAAAGAAAGGGTGACCGCTTGTGATTGTACGGGAACATGAAAATGAGTATATCATGATCGAACAGGATAACCATGCTCATATATCAGGTGAATTGGCAGCCGCCTGGAAGGATACTTTATTTGCCGGGAATGATCTTCGGAAGTCGGTGGAATATGCAGTCTCAAATCATGATCTTGGCTGGAGACCGTTTGACAAACAGCCATTTTGGAATGATCAACAACATATGCCTTATACCTTTATTGACTTTCCTGTTCTCGCAAAAACAGTTTTGTACAAATATGGAATCGATGAAGTTGCTTCCCGGGATACATATGCGAGCCTGTTATGCAGCCGGCATTATACCCGTTTTCTTGTTCATCATGAATCACCAGAAGCGCAACAATTTGTACAGCAGGAAAAAGATCGGCAACAACGAATCATGGAATCGTTTGCAGCGTTCGACCAGGATAACTATGATTATCATTACGCTCTGCTTCAGTTTTTCGACAACGTCTCCCTATATATTTGTTTAAATGACCCAGGTGTAGCCAAACAGGATGAACATCGATTTTTCAAAAGCGGAATACCTGTTTCTGATGCCTTTACCTTTTTTAAGCAAGATAAAGCATGGATCGAATGGCGAAATGATCAAACCATCCAAATGGAATGTTTCCCTTTTGATGGGCAGGTTGATCTTACGTTAAAACAAAAAGTAATTACCAAAGAGACTATTGCCAAGAAAGGTTTATTGAACAGCTATCAGGATGCACCATACGAGCGGCAAGAGATCCATCTGATTGGAAGGTAATGCGTTTTTGTTGTTTTTTACTACACTAATTTTGGTAAAATATTGACAAATAACGAACATTATGATTAAATAAAGATAGATTTCAAAGGGGAGTAGCTTTCTCAGTAAAGTCGTCATTACAGAGTATAACTCTCGGCTTTTCTGGCAACCTCCAGCGTTGTTGGCGAGACCTTTGCCTATGTGGGTAAAGGTCTCGCCTTGTTAAAATAGAGGCCTTGCCACATAGTGGTGAAGCCTCTATTTTATTTTTGAAAGGAGTATTCATTTGGACACATTGTGGCTTGAATATGGTTGGACATTACTTATTTTAATCGGCCTGGAAGGGATATTATCAGCTGACAACGCCCTTGTGCTGGCGGTAATAGCAAAACATCTGCCAGACAATCAAAAAGATAGAGCAATTAACTATGGCATTATAGGTGCCTTTATTTTTCGCTTTTCCGCTTTGTTCGTCATCTCATTTCTAGTAAATGTTTGGCAAGTCCAAGCATTGGGAGCCATATACTTGATTTATCTTGGAATTAATAATGTCATTAGCAACTATTCTGGGTCAACCAAAAAAAAGAAGGCTTCTTTCGTAAATGGTTTTTGGTCCACTGTAGGTAAAATCGGTATTGCGGATCTCGCCTTTGCGATTGATTCCATACTTGCTGCAGTTGCATTGGCAATGACACTGCCGGACACCCCGTTACCGCAATTTGGCGGCATGGATGGCGGAAAATTTGCCATCGTAATTATTGCCGGAATTGCAGGTTTAGTATTAATCAAATTTGCTGCAAATTGGTTTGTAACCTTGCTAGACAAGCGGCCTGGCCTGGAAACAGCGGCATATCTGATTGTTGGCTGGGTCGGAGTTAAACTAGCGATTATTACACTGGCACATCCCGGTGTCAATATAATACCTGAAGATTTTCCCCATAGCATAGAATGGAAAATTATCTTCTGGGGATTTCTGATTGCCATTGCGGTATTTGGCTGGATATGGTCAGGACGCAAAGCGGATAGTAAACGTATTTAACATGCGGTGATGGGCCAGTATATTTGGAGAGGGGCTGTTGAATCGATCTGATTGCGCAGTTTATCAACCAGACTGCACGATTTATCGACCAAGTTAGCAAGGTAATCAACCGGATTGTGTAGTTTATCAACCAAACTACATGAACTATCGACCTGGCAACTAAAAATATCAACCTCACTTTGCCGGTAGCGTATCAACCTGGCAGTGGGGTTTATTGTTTTGCAAGTAGTTCTTTCCGCAAACTGCTAAATTCCTCATTCAGTTCCTTCAACATTAGTTCCAGCGCTTCCTTTTTTGGTAACTCCTTGGATAATACAATAGGATCACCAAAAATAAGTTGAGGTTTCTTCCGTTTAAACAAATCTTTGAAGTTGTTGGGGCCAACATAAGCAGCAGGTACAATTGGAGCCTTGGCGTAACTTGCGATAGTGACCGCTCCCCTTTTTAAAGGTACCTCTTCACTCGTTCTCATACCGCTTGGAAATATGCCAACCACTTTCCCATCTGCAATCAGTCTGCGTGGAATTTTAATCGAACTTGGACCTGGATTTTCCCGATCAACCGGAAAGGCATTTAAACTCCGCATTAGTCGGCGGATCAGACCTTGTTCAAACAGCTCTTTTTTTGCCATGTAATGGATCTTCGTTGGCAAAACGGCCAGACCAAGCCAGAGTATATCCACCCAGCCAGTATGCGTGCATGCAATAATATAACCTTCTTTTTGAGGCAATTTCTCTTTATGATAGACTTTCACCCTGCCAAACAGGCTTAAAATGATGTTTAGGACTGAAGCAGCAAAATGATACATACTGTTCCCCTCTCTTATATTCCTTAGTCTTTTTATTTTATCATATAGTGTTAATACCTGGTACTAAATTTGATTTTTCCTCTAAAAGACTTATAATGTAATAGTTTGAGGATTTACTAAACACGTGGTTCGCGACCATCCCACGTTAAAAAACTAAGGAGTGAAACAAATGAATATCAAAACCCTTGTTGTGAATGCGGTGATTGCGGCGCTGTATGTTGCCGTTTCATTGGTATTATTAATTTTCCCACCGCTTGCCTATTCGAATATCCAATTTCGAATCCCGGAAATCTTTAATCATCTGGTGGTTTTCAACAAAAAATATTTTGCCGGGATTGTAGTAGGCGTTTTTTTAACCAATATCTTCTCTGTAACCGGAACGATGGATTTATTGTTTGGGGTAGGGCATTCCGCATTGTCGTTGGGGATCACAATTTTGCTCGGGAGGTACATTAAAAATCAGGTTACACTCATGGTGATGAACACACTTGTCTTCACCTTCAACATGTTCATCATTGCTTTTGAATTGTACTTGGTGTTGCACCTTCCATTCCTGTTATCCTGGTTAACAACAGCTGCCGGCGAATTAGTCATCATGGCAATCGGCATCCCAATTATGTATGCATTAAATAAAAAAGTACACTTTAGTAACCTAATATAATCGGGACAGAGGGACAGGCACCTTGTTCCACCATTTTTTTACATGGAAATATGTGGTGGGACAGAAGAACCGTCCCTCTGACCCTAACTGACTGTCGGTTCTATCACTGTCAATGTATTATTTTCTGTATCCAGATTAACAGTCGCTCCAATTGGTATGGCTGCTTTATAGGTCCCATGTGCAGTTGCGACATTGGTCATCAGCGGCTTTCCCATTGGGACAAGAAATGCATTAATTAAATCTTCATACGTTGTTCCATACGCAATCGGACAATCGGTGCATTCCCCCATGACAATCCCAATACAATCATCAAATTTTCCAGCTAATTTAAGGTGATTCATATACCGGTAAACTGTATTTATCGGCGCATGGGTTTCTTCCAATAATAGAATTTTCCCCTTTGTATCAATTTCAAAAGGGGTGCCAAGTGTACCGGTAAATGAGGTCAGATTTCCGCCAACAATCGGGCCGGTGACATTTCCTCCAACCCTGCTAATTTGTGGCATGAACGACGGATTTTGAATTTGCCGTTGCATGGTGCGTACCGATGTCGCAGCGAAAAATTGATCGTAATTGTAGCCTGGTGTACTAGTAGTGAAGTCAAGCAGCAAAAGGCTTTGGAATGTAACTAAGTTTGCATACTGGGCCAAAACATTTAAGAGTACCGTAATATCACTATAACCGGTGAGGATTTTCGGATGACTTTGAATGAAATCAAAATCAAGATGTGGGAGGATGCCTGCAACGCCAACGCCGCCTCGTGTAGGCAAAATCAATTTGACCTGATCATTGGCAAACATGCGCATCAAATCAGATGCACGCTCTTCATCAGTACCGGCGAGGAAGCCATCTTGGGCGTAGGTATGGTCACCTAACACCACTTGGAAGCCAAGACTTCTTACTGTTTCTATACGATTGTTAATCTCGTTGTCAGGAAGCGGACTACCCAATGTGACAATGCCAATCGTATCTCCTGGTTGCAATATAGGCGGTTTGATCGTCGCCACAAAGACACCTCCCTACAGATAAAGTGAAACTCCAATCAGTGGGGGTTTACTTTATCCACCACTGATTGTTAGTCCCGTTCTACTGTCGCTAATATCCTCGCTTGGACGCAGATAAAGCGACACTACGAACCCAATTGGTGGCAATAACCTCTGCTAATGCATCGGTAAGTTGCCATTGTATCTCACTAATCAGGAATTTACCCCCAACTTTTCCTGCTTGGATTACCCTTAAGTCTTGAAGTAGGGGATTACTGCCAGTTAATGCGTAACAAAATTATCGGTCAATTGTACCATATTCACTGACGGTCGATTGTGTGAATGGCAGAAACCTTTCCGTTTTTGTCATGGTATGATGAAAATTTGGAATCTCTTTTTAGACTGGTAAAAATAAAAACGGGAATGAACCTTTACCAAAAGGCCCTCCCGTTTTTATTGTTATTTATTGCCCTTCGTTACGGTAATCCCACCATTATCCGTCTTTAACTCCACGACATGATCTCCATTTCCAATCACCGTGCTGCCGCTATATTTGCCTAATACATTAACCTTGCCATTATCAGTGTTGGCAATAATTGTTGTATTGGTTGGGTTGGTTTTTGTTTGGACCTCGATTTTACCATTGCCGGATTGCAATTTAATAGACTTATTCAATTGATCTGTTACCAGTGAAATCCTCCCGTTATCGGTGTACCCGATAATTGCTGCATCTACCCCATCCATCATCAACTTTCCGTTACCTGTTCTTGCCTTAACACTCGAACCGGTCACCTGCCGTAATTCAACCTTGCCATTATCGGATTGTACATCTACCTTATCCATCCGCAAATTCTTCCCATTAATTCGGCCGTTATCCGTTTCAGCTATCAAAGCCGAGCCAGCTAAATCATTCATATTTATGCGGCCATTAGATGTTATTGCATTCATTTCCTTTGATTGTATGTGATTTATATTTATTCCGCCATTCCCGGTTGAAACGTCCAATGATGCATATTGTTTCTGCGGTATATAGACGGTTAATGTTACCGATGGCGATAAGAAATCAAAGTTAAACAGTTTATGCCGATTATTCTTTAATTTCACCGACAGTTTTTCATTTTTTACATGAGCTGCGAATTGATAATTGCGATTTTTGTATTGCTTGCCGTTTAATGTAACCTTAGACGTTTTATCATCGGTCGGAATAATTTTTACCGTTGCATTATCTGTTTGCACATTCAATGACGTAAAGGTACCTTCGATCGGTTGTTCTTCTGTAATTGATTCTTTCTGATAGGCAGATTGAAAGGTGAAAAACGATCCAATTGTGCCAATAACCAAAAGGGCAATTCCGAGAATAGCTAATCGTTTTGTCTTACTCATTTTTCAACCCACCCTTCACCAATGAACTATTGAATTTCAAATAATGGATAAAACCACGCGTCAAGTAAATCGTCAAATAATACATCCCAATAGCAATAAACAGCCCCAACCCACATAACATAATCGAGAAAAATAAATCAAAGAATGCAAATGTTCCCGGATAAAGAACAGCATCCATGAGTACCAGCAGTGGAGACAAGATAAATGACAACCCAACAACCCATCCGGCAAAGACCACGGCAACCAAACCGATAAATGGTCCAAGTACAATAATTAAATTGAAAAATCCTAAACCAATTGCCGCCCAGACAGCCCGAATCACATTTCCGGCTGTGACGTTCGTCTCCGCTTTTTCCAAATGGTACATCGCGAGCATTTCTTTGGCAATTTTATTTGGAGAGCCAAGGGCATCCGCTATTGCTTCTTCTGACTTCCCATCCGCTTTACCGATTGCAAAATGCTCCCGGTAATCCTGTAAAATATCCTCCCGTTCCTGTGCCGACAGTTTAGATAAAGCAGTATTTAATTGATCCAAAAATTGCTTTTCAGTCATTCCTGTCACCTTCCTCAATCAATTCATTAACAGCATTTGTAAATTCTCTCCACTCTTTCATTTGCTCACGGAGGTAGTCCTTCCCCTTGGTCGTCAGTCTGTAATATTTACGTGACGGGCCCTCGGAAGATTCCTGTAAATACGTTGTAAAATATTTTTCCTTCGTTAACCGTCGAAGCAGTGGGTAAATGGACCCTTCTGATATTTCAATTTTATCGGAGATCCGCTGCACCAACTCATACCCGTAACAATCCTTCTTTTCCAATAACACGAGTACGCATATTTCCAAAATCCCTTTTTTAAATTGCACATTCATTGCTTTTCCCTCTTTTCAGTACCTTGCAATAAACAGTACTTGTTAATGAATAATGTAACATATAGTACTGTTTATCGCAAGATAGTGAGAGAGAAATATTTTTAAACCCATTTAGATCCGGTATCTAACTGCTCCATTTATTTCATTAAGAAAGGCCGTATTGGGAACTCTAGGCCTTCCCGCATACGGTCTCGTTCAGATGTTTAACAATGAATCGGTTCGCATCACTATTCTTTTTTACTGCTTCCTTTGTGCCCCGCTTATATGCATTGCCCGGCGTAACCGGGTATTCACCGCATATGTCTACACCCAATACTTCCTTTGGCTGCGTTATTGCATCAACTATTTCCATAAGCCGGCACAGCCTTAATGTACCGTGGTCCCAAGCTGTAACGGCATCAATCGGATCAAGGACATCCTTATCAATACTTATATAAATTTCGGTCGTTGTCATCTCTTCTATGATGGAATGGATCAATGTTGCATTGTTTTGGTGAAGGGATTGCTCTGGAAATGCTATTACTTTTTCCGCAACAGTAGAAGGTACTTGTTTTATCCAGTCATCGTTTACCCCAATCAGGATGACTTTCTTCAGGAAAGGGAGTTTCATTAAGGAATCATACACCCAAGAACCGCATGAAATCAATGACTCGTTCGGACTTGGCAACATATCTGTGTGATGATCGAAAAGGACTAATGTGAAGGGTCTCTGGATTTGCGACAATAAGATATAGGAAACATAATGATAATTTCCGCTTCCCAAAAGTGTTATCGGATTTGTACGATGCTGTTTAAGTTTTTGTGAAATATGTGACAAAGCATGCTGATCACAAAATAAATTCGTCCCCGGCATTTCTTCCAGCTCAATTCTGTCACATTTTTCCGAGCGTAGAAATTGCTGTTGGTGGTAGGTTTGGTCAAAATCTAATATGGTAATTTGACGTTCCATGATTGTATGCTCCTGTTTTATAATTATCTATCTATTCGATTATTAACGAAACATGATATCACAGCAACAAAAATGCTCACATCTTAATAAACAATCGATATGTTTTCTTCCATTGGAAATATATCCGCAAACACCCTAATGCTACCGTCGAAAATTTACGTTAGGCAACGAATTTAATTTTGGGGATAACTAGTTTTGGGAATCAACCGCGAAAATCACTATCTTAGGTTGGATGGAAAAGGAAAAACGTGAAGAATCAGCCGTGAAGGAGAGAGAGGGTCTACCATTCTATCATTTAATTTTATTTAAATTGCATTCACCATTTGTAATCCAATAAAAAACTGGTACGATAGGATAAGACAATCTACTAGACGTGAAAGAGGGAATCATATTGAGAACGAGAGAGCGATCTGCCATCCCCTTTCTTATTATAGGGGCAATATTTTTAGTACTGTTTGGAATTGTTGCCTGGGGTGTTTACTATGAAAATGCCTGGGTTCATACCTTTGATTTAAACTGGATTAACCGCATCCAGGCTCATGTCGCGAATGGAACGACATCATTTATTAAGCTCATTACCGAACTGGGAAATGTCAGGCTCGTTATTGTCTTAACCGTTATTCTGGTTATCTTCCTGTTTATAAAACGTAGATATGCAGAAGGGCTTTGGCTGGGCGGAACCATCCTGCTATGTGCAGTAATTTGCACGAAACTTCTTAAGGCACTTGTGGATCGGGATCGCCCGCACTACTTGCAACTGATCACAAAAACCAATGAAAGTTTTCCAAGTGGACATGCGACTGCAACGACCATTTTTTACGGCTTATTGGGGTTGATCCTACTATTGACTGTCAAAAAGATGTGGACAAAATGGATAGTCGGCCTTGTCACATTAGTCTGGATTCTTTTTATTATGGTCACACGCATTTATTTAGGTGTTCATTATCCAACCGATGTGCTTGCTGGGTTTCTATTCGGAGCAGCATCTGTATTCCTTTCCGTTGGGGTATACCTGATTGCTGAGGAGCCACTGCGTCATTTACTGGCAAAGATGAAATTGCGGGATCAAAGCAACCCGCTTAAGCAACGAATGAGAGGTTAGCAAAAAGCGTCTGTGTTAATGTATACAGGCGCTTTTTTCTTGATTTCGATCAACTTTACGTCGTTGCTTACACGATTTTCCCGGCTACTCAAGGATATTTGCTCTCCACCCGATCGATTTCTCAAGCTGCTCGATCGTTTTTGTGTCCCGTACGATCGTTTTTCCCTGTTGCTCGATCGAATTTGTACTGCACCCTTTCAGCTTTCCAAATTTCTTACTCCTTAACAATACCTTCAGATGACTATTTCAAACCCAATCAAGGGACATTATCCCATTCCATGAATATACTATAGGAAAAACGCACAGAAAGGATGATCCCATTGGCCATACCAACATTACCCGTTTCCATTCAGACAATGGTCTTTCAACAACATGGTACGACTGTTCATTACCCGCAAGTATACGGTTTACAAAACCAAACAGCACAACAGCGGATGAACCAAACCATTACCCAATTAGTTCAATCACTGATCAACCAGCAATACCAGCAACAAGATGTCAATTCCTTTAACGAAATGATTGGCACCTATGAAATCAAAACAAATGAACGGGATGTGCTTAGTCTCGCACTTTCCAACTATGCTATTGCTTACTCCCACGCAAATGGATTAACCATCATGAAGTCATTGACATTTGATACCCAAACAGGCAAAAGCTACACGTTGAAGGAATTGTTTAAACCAAATAGTGATTATGTAACGATACTTTCCCAACTCGTTCAGGATCAAATCAGTGAACGGCAGATACAGCTTCTGGACACCTTTCCTGGAATCGCCCCAGACCAGGATTATTATATTGCTGACAAAGCATTGATTCTGTATTTTCAACTTATCGACATTACCCCACACTATTACGGTTTTCCCATTTTCCCCATCTCCGTTTATACGATTCAGGACATCATTGACGAAAATGGACCACTTGGGCGAATGGCAACCAATTCATAGAAAAGATTCTCATAGCGGGGTTATCCGCCTATATCCTTTTTTCCAAACTTTTTCGCATCCATGAATATATTCCTTAGCCACCATCCTTAATTGGATAAACGCGAGCTTTAATCTATATAAAAAAATACTGCTACATCAGCAAACTCTGATACAGCAGTATTTCTACGCCATCCATTTTGGCGGAATATTTTTATCCCAATATAATTCACCAATTTCGTGATGTGATTCAAAATTATCATTGCTTATATGATAATGGAATGTAAACCAATAACCTTCTTGTGGCCGGTTTTCCCGTCGCACATGAAATCGGGCCACATCCTGATTGGTTCGACAATCATACACATTAAAAATCTTTTCCCCAAAGCCTGACGATGGCTGTTCGGTAATTCCAAAATACGGAGCATCACCCTCGGCATCAGCGACAAGTGTTTGCAGAACAGACTCCATATTAGGCAGAATCGTCGTTACAAAATCATCTTCCACTTGTTCGGCAATCCGTGGACCCATTTTTGTGATCGTTTGTTGTTTTACCTTTTCCATCATACTGTGAAAAAACGGATCACTCGTGTCATCTTCATCGGAATCCGAGGTTTCCTCTTTACGTATGGTAGCTACTTCCGCTGTTTCTGTTTGCGGACCCAAAGCCGCCTCACGAATATCCGTTTTTGGGGAGACAGCCTCTTTATTTTCTTCGTTTGGATTCAAATGTGCAGGCGGGATATATATACCCAGGGTCATGACAGTGATTAAAATTGCTGCTATTTTCTTCATCCATAGCTTCACTTAGCATGTCCCCCTTCGATATGTAATCCCTTTAATTTTAGCATGTCCATAAAGCGCGCACAATTGAATGTTAAACTTTTTCACTAATTTGTAACCATTTTGATGATTATTTACAATCCATTAAATTATATTGATCCATCGGCCAAATTCAAGCGGTGTTTTTTCCACTGCAGCCATTGAAGTTTTCTTGTCTTTCTGGGAAGAAACTGACGGATCTCATCTTCGTGGTAACCAACTTGAAACCGTTTTTCATCAATGATGATCGGGCTCCTTAATAGTTTCGGATGTTCCTGAATGAGTTTGAGCAACTCTTGCAACGGTAGTAAATCCATATCCAAATCAAGTTCTTTATAAATTTTTGAACGGGTTGAAATGATTTCATCCGTACCTTCCACAGTTCTGCTTAGAATAAATTGCAGCTCCTGAATAGTCAACGGGTTTTTCATGATATTTTTCATTACAAATGGCACATCATATTTCTTCAGCCATTCTTTTGCTTGTCTAGTAGAAGAACAGGGTACTCCATAAATCATTACTGTCATTGTTTAACCTCTTTTTCCCAGCTGATTCCCGATAGCGGGTATACTGTTTCCACTTTTTCTACCATACTTCTATGATAAGTGACACAATGTCATTTGTCAATGTTTTTGTGACACAGTGTCACTCTTACAAAAAAGGAAGATCAATTTCCATCATCATCTGGTTGATCTTCCTTCTAACATGGTGCCATATATTATGAAGTGTTTGTCAGGAAACCATCACTTTACAAATATCATTCGTAAAATCAACTGGATCCTGAATTGGCAGGCCTTCAATTAACAACGCCTGGTTAAATAACAGCTTCGTATACAATTCCAGTTTTGTTTTATCGGCTTCCATCGCTTGCTGTAGTGTATCAAATACCTCATGGTTCACATTGATTTCCAGTACCTTGTCTGCCTTAATTTGCTGATTATCCGGCATAGCGTTGATGACTTTTTCCATTTCCAGCGATATTTCTCCTTCAGCCGACAGACATACCGGATGCGACTTCAAACGCTTGGATGCCCGGACATCTTTTACTTTATCTGCCAGAATGTCTTTCATGGCTGTAAACAGTTCTTGATTATCCTGTTGGGCTTGTTCGGTACTTTCTTCATCCTCATCCGATTCAATATCCAAATCACCACTGGACACCGACTTGAACTCTTTGTCCTGATAGTTCATGAGCATCTTAATGGCAAATTCATCAACTTCTTCAGTGAAAAAGAGAATTTCATATCCCTTGTCAGCAACCATTTCGGTTTGTGGCAATTTTTCAATGCGTTCAATCGATTCACCCGGCGCATAATAAATATACTTCTGATCTTCTTTCATACGGGAAACATATTCGGCTAATGTTACCAGTTTCTTTTCGGTCGATGAATAAAACATCAATAAATCTTGCAATGTTCCTTTATGTTGCCCAAAGTTGTTGTAGACACCGAATTTCAACTGTCTGCCAAACGCATCATAGAATTTTTCATATTTTTCCCGGTCATCTTTTTGCAGGCTTAGCAGTTGATTCTTGACTTTTTTGTTGATGTTTTTTGCAATAAGCTTCAACTGTCGGTCATGTTGCAACATTTCTCGGGAGATATTCAAGGACAAATCCTCCGAGTCGACCATACCTTTAACAAAGCTAAAATGATCCGGGACGAGATCTGCACATTTTTCCATAATTAATACACCATTGGAGTACAGTTCCAGTCCCTTTTCATACTCCTGGGAATAATAATCAAATGGTCTGGTTTCCGGAATATACAGGATCGCATTATAGCGGATAGTACCATCAACGTTTAGATGAATATGTTTTAATGGTTTATCAAAGCCATACCGTTTTTCCTGATAGAAGTTCTCGTAATCTTCATCGGTCAGCTCACTCTTATTCTTTTTCCAAATTGGCACCATGCTGTTAATCGTCTGTTCTTCCACATATTCTTCGTACTCATCTTCACTGTCCTCTTTTAGCTTGCTTTCGGTTACATCCATTTTAATTGGGTAACGGATGAAGTCAGAGTACTTTTTAATAATTTCTTTCAGGCGATGCTCTTCCAGAAATTCATCGTAATTCTCGTCATCAGTGTTTTCTTTAATTTTCAAGGTGATGGTTGTACCTATTTGATCTTTGTCAATTGGGGTAATTGTATAGCCTTCCGTTCCTTCTGATTCCCATTTATATGCTTCTTCACTGCCAAATGCCTTACTTTCGACCGTAACAACATCGGCAACCATAAAGGCAGCATAAAATCCGACACCGAATTGACCAATAATATCATAGCCATCCTTTATTTCGTTCGCGTTTTTAAAAGCCAATGATCCACTTTCGGCAATGGTACCCAGATTATTTTCAAGTTCTTCCTGGGTCATGCCGATACCGGTATCCATAACAGTCAGCGTTCTGTTTTCCTTATCTGCTGTTACCTTAATAAAATAATTTGACGGATCAAAGCTTAAGCTATCATCCGTTAAAGCCTTGTAATATATCTTATCAATCGCATCACTTGCATTGGAAATCAACTCGCGCAGGAAGACCTCACGTTGCGAATAGATGGAATTAATCATTAACTCCAAGAGCCGCTTTGATTCTGCCTTAAACTGTTTCTTTGCCATGACACTACTTCCTTTCCTGTTTATCGTCTATCCCCATTTTAGCACTCTCTAGCCATGAGTGCTAATCTATTATTTTAATATCATACAAACAATCTGTTGTCAATAAGTTCGGCGCGTCTGTACAGCCAAGAATAACTACTTATTTGCTACGTTGTTCGCAAATATCTTGTAAAGGACAATGCTCACATCGCGGCTTAACCTGACAAAATTCTTTCGCATGTTCCACGAGCAGCGCATGAAATTCCTGGTAAACAAGCAAATCGTCCCCCAACTCTGCCTCAACTTGCTGTCTAAGGGCATCATAACTATCTGGCAGTGACCAGCCAATCCGATAGAATATCCTGCGTGCATAGGCGTCAACAACAAAAATAGGTTTAGCAAAAGCATAAAGCAAAATAACATCAGCTGTCTCTCGGCCAATTCCGTTTATTTGTAATAACTCCTGTCGCAATACTTCCCAATTAAATGTTTTGATATATTCCACACTGTAATCGTATCGTTGGAACCACTTCAAAAATGCCTTGATCCGCTTTGCCTTCACACGGTAAAACCCACTGGAACGAATCAGTAACGCTAACTCCTCAGTTGGCATTTCATCTAGCTGTTCAGGTGTCAAAAACGGTTTTGCATGATGCAATGCCTTCTCCGCATTACGCCAGTTTGTATTTTGTACCAATATCGCCCCAACCATCATCTCAAACACTGTATCTGCCGGCCACCAGTTTTGCATCCCAAAATAATTGTGTAATCTGTCATAAATTTGTGTAAATCTCTGTTCCAAGTACACACCTCCTTAGAAATGGCGATGTCCGTTATTTCTCTCCTGATTCAGCAACATCCCGATATATTGCATATTCCCAACAAGCTATTTTTCATGTATACTAATAATAGATTATATTACGTGTAGATTTCATACGATACGCAACTCCATGACTGAAGAGAAATACATTATTTTAGTTAGGGTGATATCATGCCAATACCAACTGATCATGCAAAGCCAATTCGTAAATCAGCCAAGGAAAATACATTCAATCAATTGCAACAATGGATTATCGATGGCACATTACTTCCGGGCGAGAAATTAAACGATAAAGAACTTGCTGAAGCATTGGGCGTAAGCAGAACCCCTGTCCGGGAATCATTACAACTTCTTGAGGTTCAAGGCTTTGTCCATATGTACCCCGGTAAAGCGACACAAGTATCTGAAGTGGAAAAAGACGCCATTAAAGATCTGCTGCCCCCGTTAGCTGTTTTACAGGGGTTATCCGCTGAACTGGCTATCGCCCATCTTACCGATAATGTACTTACCAGACTTGAAGAAATCAATGATCAATTTGCCAAGGCCATCCGGGCGGAGAGTTATTTTGCTGCCTTAAAAGTAGACGAAGCATTTCATCAGGTTATTGTAGATACGGCAAATAATCCATATATCGATACGATGGTTGCCATGTTGCAAGCGCATGTCAGACGGCAGTTTTTCCATAACGCAATTATTTTAACCGAAAAATCAATTGATGAACATAACGCTATCATTCAACTACTTAGAGAAAAAGACAACACAAATGTTGCAGCAGCTATGCGGGAAAACTGGTTACGGGCCATTGGAGAATTCCAATCGCTACAATCAAATGAAAGCGCAAATGAAACAAGCTGGACCCTGTAAAAGGATCCAGCTTGTTTCATTTAGGCATTAGCAGTAGATAGTTTTTGGACACGAACAATAATACCTGTAATAGCAATAACAACCAGTGCTGGAATTAACCAGCCAAGCCCCTGATCATACATTGGCAGCGACTGTTCATAAAAAGAAACAATTGGCTTCATCCATCCAAAATAATCGATTCCCAATGATTCGCACAATGATTTCAAACCATCGAAAATACTGATTAGAAAGGTTACAATCGTTGCTGAAATATAAACGATTCGTGAATGATTAAACAAAGGTGACAAAAAGGCTAATACTATTAAGACAATTGCCAGCGGATACAGGAACATTAATACAGGTTGGGAAAAAGTAATAATGTTAGCCAATCCAAAATTGGCAACCACAAATGTTAAAGTTGAAAAGAATATAACATACATTTTGTAACTGATTTTTGGAATGAGTGTATGGAAATATTCCGCACAAGCCGTTATTAATCCAATACTTGTCGTTAAACATGCCAATGTGATAATAATTGCCAATAATACCGATCCCAAAGCACCGAAGTAATAGGAAGCAGCACTGCTAAGTACCGGGCCACCCGTATCAAAGTAGCCAAATGCCTCTGTACTTGTTGCACCCAAATAGCCAATTCCGATATAAATCAATGAAAGTAAAGCAATCGCTACAATACCAGATTTGATCGTTGCCCGTAAAATGCCTTGTTTGGATGTAACCCCCATGGAACGAATGGCGTTGATCACAATAATCGCGAATACCAACGAAGCAAGTGCGTCCATGGTATTATAGCCTTCCAAAAAGCCCGCTACGAATGAGCCATTTGAATATGCCTCTGTCGGTCCCTGGATGCTGCCCATTGGTTTAACAATAACCATAAATAGCAAAATACCAAGTAAAATAACAATCCCCGGAGCAAGAATTTTCCCAACATTATCAACCAATTTTGCCGGTTTCAATGAAAATAATAATGTAATTGCGAAAAATAAAATGGTAAATATCAACAGTGCAATTTGCTGATTCCCGTCACTAAAAAATGACGAGAAGCCGACTTCATATGCCACCGTACCTGTCCGTGGCGCAGCAAAGAATGGTCCGATCGTCAAATATAGCAAGGCGGTAAAAAATATCGCGTAGGTCGGATTAATCCTGCTGGCAAGTTCCTGCAGGTTTTTACTGCCGGAAAAGCTCATGGCCAGGATACCAAGCAACGGCAGGCCAGTTCCAGTTATTAAAAACCCTATGATTGCCGACCAAAGATTAGTACCGGATTCCTGACCCAACTCTGCCGGAAAAATCAGATTTCCTGCACCGAAAAACAACGCAAATAGCATAACCCCGATTACAACATGAGTCGAGAATGATAGTTTTGTCTTCATGTAATTTCTCCTCTTTAGATGTAGTTAAACCTACAAAATTATATATTACCCGTTATTTATATGCAATATATCGCTGACCTTTATATTACAAGATTCGACAAAAAAATGCAACACATTACTGTAAATTTTCTAATTAATTTCATATATTTTTAGAAAAGGTATGTGTTATCTTGTATTAAGCTCAATTATAGTTCCATTGCTTTCATTCACCGGTAATTTGTTATATTCTATTTATATTACATCACAAGGGGGATTACAAATGCCAATGAAAAAAACACTTACCTTGGCCGGTTCAGATTCCAGCGGCGGTGCAGGTATACAAGCAGACTTAAAAACGTTTCAGGAACTTGATGTTTACGGGATGAACGCACTTACATCCATTGTAACGATGGATCCGGATAATTGGAGCCATGGTGTGCATCCGATTGATGTTGACATCGTGGAACAGCAGCTAAACACGATTCTCTCCGTCGGTATTGATGCCATGAAAACCGGGATGCTTGGTTCGGTGGACATCATAGAACTAGGCGCCCGTAAAATCGATGAATTTGCTTTGGATAAAGTAGTCATTGACCCTGTTATGGTATGCAAGGGAGAAGATGAGGTTTTGCAGCCGGAGAACACGGACGCCATGCGCGAGTTATTGCTTCCCCGTGCAACGATCACCACTCCAAACCTATTTGAAGCTGGACAGCTTGCACAAACCGTACCGCTAAAAACCATTGATGAAATGAAGCATGCGGCCGTAAAAATCCATGAGCTTGGAGCTAAAACAGTGGTCATCAAAGGTGGTACAGCTCTTGACCATGATAAAGCCGTTGATCTCTTTTATGACGGATCCGACTTCACATTGCTGGAAAATGAAAAGATCGACACCTCTTATAACCATGGTGCCGGATGCTCATTTGCAGCCGCAATTACTGCAAGTCTTGCCAAAGGGCATTCCGTAAAAGAATCTGTTTCCATTGCTAAGGACTTCGTTGCAGCGGCAATCAAGCATGGCTGGAAGTTAAACGAGTTTGTTGGTCCGGTTATGCATGGTGCATATAATAAATTTGGCAAAGAGAAATAACGACACAAGCAACTATTTGTTGACTAACTTGGGATAAAATATTAAAACAAAGCCAGGAAAGATGTCCTCTTCATCCTTCCCGGCTATTTGCTTTGTTTAAAGTACTTAAAGTATTCTATATAACATTCTAGCATTTCCACAATTGCACCTGTTTTGATTTCTGCTTCACCTTACTATACAGCATTTAAGTACCACCCCAACCCCAAGTCTAACCTTTCGTTTGTACCGTTTCACGCCGCATGGTGGGAAAGACAAGCTGTTTCGGTAATTGAAAGGACACGATCCCGGCAGCCATTAGTAAGGCCACGGTTGCACCAAAGGCGATAACATGGGTCCCAAATGTTTCATAACCCCAACCGCCTAGAAACGAGCCGATAGATGCACCAATTTGATGGGAAAAATACGCCCACCCATACAACATCCCTAATAATTGAACGCCGTACAAATCACCGAGAATAGCCGAGGCGGTTGCAGTTGAACCAGCCCATACCAATCCGCCGATGATTGCCACACCATAGAGTTGCCAGGGTGTAACGGCAAAAACGAGGCCAAGAAATCCAAATCCCCGGACAACATAAATCAAGCTTAAAAGGTTTTTTCGAGGATAGCGGTCCGCAATTTCACCAAGAGCCAGTGTACTAAAAATTGCTACAAAACCAATCAGACCTACCCCGAATGAGGCTGTTGTTGGATTAAAACCATGATCCGTCAGCATCGGAACCCCGTGGGAGCCAAGTAGATTCATGCTAAATCCACAGGCAAACAAGCCGATGACAATTTGCCAATATGCTTTGGTTTTCAAAGCGTCTTTCATGGTAAGACCTGGTTGCCTTTGTTGATCCTTTTTCTTGCTATTTGTCATATCTTTACCCTTTAAATCGGCTCCATCTGGTACTTCCTCTCGCATTACGAACAACGCGGAAGGAATAACCAGCACAATAAATAGTGCGCTGAAAATTAATAAGGTGTGCTGCCATCCAAATGAACCAATTAAAATTGTTTCCAATGGTGTCACCAACGCAATTCCTGCCATAGCCCCAGTTGTCATATAAAAGAGCGCTTTTCCCCTTTGTCGGATGAACCATTTACTAATAATCGGTGTCAATGAAACGGGGCTCATGAAGGAAAGTCCCAGTGACAGAAGTATACCAAATGACAGTAAGAAAGAGATGGTACTTTCAGCTCTAATTGTCCAAATAATAGCACCGCATGAGAAAACCATCCCAACTAACAAAATGGCCCGGGTACTGATATGTTTTAACAGCATTCCCGCCATCGGCATGCCCACCCCGTATACGATCATGCTAATGGCAATGATAAATGAGAATTCAGTTCGGGACATTGCCGTATCTTCCAAAATCGGTTTAACAAGCGGGCCGATTCCCAGCCGAAGCCCATTGGTGAGCAAGGTAATAATCGAGGCTGCTGCTACAATATACCAACCGAAATATATTTTGTTTCCACCATTACGCACCGTTTCCCCTTCTTTCTATTTCGAAAATTCAATTTGATCCTTTCATTATATTCCTGGAAACATTTGAACTCAACCCATTGGCTTTACAGTTCATTTTTTATACCATGTAATGAGGGGTGCAAACGATTTGCACCCCTCATTTAATTTCATCATGTTACTCTTCATATTCCCCTAACTGATCTTCAATTTGTTTCATTAGTTTACCGGCTTTTTCCCAATCTCCGTCAGATAGGGCCTTTTGATAATCATCAAACGTTTTGGCAAACTCCTCTAATTGCTGATCTGCTTCACTCAGTGGCTCTTGTGTATCCGGTTGCTCATCTTTCTCATTTTTATCCTCTTTCTTATCCCCTTCTTGATGATCCGGATCCACCAAATCAAGCATCCGGTCGAGCGCGGTATCAAAGTCTTTTTCCATCACAATTTTATCCCCATAAGCCAGCACCACTTGTTTGACTTCTGGCAGTGATGTCGCGTTGGACGACTCAATATAAATTGGCTCAACATACAATATAGTATCTTCAATCGGTACAGCCAGCAAGTTACCACGGATGATATCCGATCCACCCTGGGCCCAAAGGTTTAATTGCTTGGAAATATCACTGTCCTGATTGATCCGGTTTTCAATTTGCTGTGGACCGTAGATGTTTTTCTGCTTTGGAAAACGGTACACAAACATTTCCCCATAATGGTCACCATCATTACGAACACCAATCCAGGAAATCATGTTCTGCCGTTTCTTCGGTGTATATGGGAGCATTAAGATAAACTCTTCGTTATCTTCTTCCTGCAGCTTCATCGTCATGTAATACGGTTCCATCTCAATATCTTCATTGAAGTATTTTTCAGTTGGAAATTCCCAATAATCCTCTCGATTGTAGAACACTTCCAAATTCATCATATGGTAGGTACCATACATTTTCGCTTGAACTTTAAACAGTTTCTCCGGATAACGAAAATGTTTCTTGATATCGTCTGGTATATCCGTGGTGAATAATGATGGAAAGATCTTCTGATAGGTCTGTATCAGTGGATCATCCGGCTGCACCACATAAAATTTAACCTCTCCCGTATAGGCATCCACACTGACCTTTACCGGGTTCTGAATATAATTGGTATTTCCTTTGTATGGCTCGGCATACGGATATCGTTCCGCAGATACATAAGCATCGATCATCCAAACGAGACTGCCATCATCACGGACAACCATATATGGATCCTTATCGTAACTGAAGAATGGAGCAATCCGGTTTACCCGGTCCATGATATTTCTTGTATCCAGCAGTTGACTCTTATCAGTAAGCTGGTCCGATACAAGCATCCGGAAAGAACCTTCATTTAGCGAAAACAACAATCGTTTAATTCCTTTCATCGGAATCCCGGTATCTGCATCATAACGAGTTTCCGCATTATCATCACCAGTTGGATAATCAAACTCATCTACCTTACTATTGACGATGACATTTTGATACGATTCCTCACCAAAATATATTTGCGGACGTTTAATATCCAGTACACCCTTTGGGGGTAAGTCTTTCATCATATATTTTGGCTGACCCTGTTCCGTCACTTGATTCACGTGACTCATGGCTACCCCATATCCATGCGTATAGCGTAAATAACGGTTGACCCATGTTTTTGACTGATCGGGCAAATCGTCTGTACTCAATTCCCTTGCACCAAGAAATACCTGTTCATAATCTCCATCGATTTTATACCGGTCAATATCAACATTGTTAAATTTATAATAGGTTCGAAATGTCTGTAACTGATTATAAACCTCAAGAAGCGGCCTTGAGTCATTCATCCGGACGTTATCAAGTGTTTGTTTATTTCGTTCAACCATATCTTCATTTAACGAATAATTTCCCGGGTGCTCCTTGGTATCCACCTTATCCAAGTCGTATGCACTTCTGGTAAAGTTGAGATTATGCTGCAAATACGGGCTTTCCTTGGAAAACTCATTTGGCGACACAAGAAAACTCTGAACCAATACGGAAGCTGCCTGCCCAACAATCGCTAATCCGACATAGGCAATAATCGGAATAACCATTGCGCCCAACCTTCCCCGTACTAAGGCAACAATCATCCAAATGACACCGACAATAGCTACAAATGCCAATACATAGGATTTCGGTATATTAATCAGATGATCGGTATAACTTAACCCGTGAACAACACTTTCCTGAAAAATATTTACCCTGCTTGTTAGAAGTGTCTCATACGGTGCCAGCAAGTGATTACCCGCCAGTAGTATTCCAATAATGGCCAGGGTAAACCCAAGTTGCAATTGTGCGGGTCTGCTTAACCGGTACATATGAAAGACAGAGTAGGCTCCTACCTCAATCATAAATAAGAAGATACTTAAGGATAATAATAGATAAATAATAAATTTCAAGAATGGCAAAATAAACATGTAAAAGGAAATATCCCTGTTAAAAAAAGGATCCGTCTTGCCAAAAGAGGCATGGTGAATCAGTTTCAACCAACTTTCCCAGCCAAAGCCTTGTGTGATCATACTGCCAAATAACCCAATAAAAACAGAAATACCCAGCGTAATGAGCGTGATCCATTTACGTTGCAATAGAATTGGCGGTAACTGATGTCGGTCAAAATGCTTCAGATATGACCGGCGAATCCAAAATAATGTGATAAAAGTGCACGCTGCAAACAGAAGGAAACCAATGATTCCAAGGAGAATTTTGCTTCCTAAAGTAGTGGTGAAAATCTGCTCAAACCCCAGAGAATCCATCCAGATATAATCTGTCAGCACTTTAACCGAGGATAAGCCGACTACAGCAAGCAATATAATAATGAGAACGACATATCCAATCCAGTTCATTGGCTTTTTCCATTTTGTAAACGGGTTACGCCGAAACGTTCGTCTAAACTTCAAAAGGAAAACTCCTCCCTCTACTTCTCTTTAACTCTATGATACTTGAAATATGAAAAGAAGCAAAACATATCCTAACCAGTTTTTTTCTTAATTCCGGATAGAAAAAAAGAGAAGTTTCCTTTCTAAGGTTGCTTCCCTTTTAGATTTAGGATTTATCCCCATATCACGAAATTGGCGAGCCGTTCTTAACCGGTTCATCCGGGCGCAAGAGGACCACATCCCCTTCTTCCGGTGTTCCGCCCAATACCAGCACCTCGGATTTAAACCCGGCAACCCGCATTGGTGGAAAATTCACCACGGCTGCCACCTGGCGATTGACGAGCTCCTCTGGTTCGTATCGCTTGGTAATTTGGGCAGAAGACCGTTTGACACCTAGCTCACCAAAATCAATTTCCAGTTTAATCGCCGGTTTTCTTGCTTCCGGAAAGGGTTCTGCCTTTAATACCGTCCCAATACGGATATCCAATTTTGTAAAGTCGTCGATGGTAGCCATCATATGTACCTCCTTTGTCAAAGCTTTTATTAGATATACTTTATCAAGAAAGCGGTTGTACAGCAAAGAAAAAACGGATTGATAACCGTTCTCATTGAAGCGAACTATCAAACAGGAAAAATTTTTTGCACTTCATATTGAAAACCAAGGTAATTGTAATGCTGTTTACGATACATTTCTTTTGGAGTATCCTCCCCATCGGCAACCAATATCACAGTCTTATCCGGGAAGGTCTGCATCACGTATTGTTGTAACCTGCTGCCAATCCCTTTTCTTTGGAATGATTCTCCAACGTGCAAACCATCAATTTCTACCGTATCATCGGCAATGATGACATCGACTGATCCAGCTGGAACACCTTGATAATAGGCAATCAACTGGATGATAGCAGGATCCTCCAATTGACGGCGGGTAAGGTTAACCCGTTGATCTGCAAATTCCTTCCCAAATTGCAAATCTTGCCGATACCGCAAAGCAAGAAATTCCTGTACATGGTTGCCTCTCACCTGATAAACCTGGATGTCCGGGTTGTCAGCTATTGACGGAAACTGACTAGGCTGGATCGCGTATAATTCCAGAAAACCAACATCATAATTCAGTTTACAAAAATAATTTCTTAGCTCCTCGCTTAGCTTTTCATTTTCAGGAAAAGTAAATTTGACATGATGTTGTCCGTGCTGCAAATGAAAATCTCTTAAGTATTTTTCTGTTTCCATGAATGTTGTTAGTGATGGCATGCTTTTAAAATCAATAAAATTACTATCATAACGAATAAGCATTTCCGGATAATGGAATTGCCGATATTGATCCGTTTCATGAATGACATGACCGATTGTTTGGATGTTTTGGAAGGTTATTTTTGTCATAACAGGTATCTTAACCTTTCTTATTAATTAGTATAAACCCTTTCGTACCTTGACCTTTAAAAAAATATAAAACAACAGAACAGAGTATGCTATCACATACAACCACTTTAGCAATGTAATAGGTCCCAATTTGATCGTTTCCTCTCCAAGAATATCCAAAATCATAAAGGAAGGAGGTAGAACCCACGTAACTAAAGCAAATGAATCAGGCAATACATTCTCGATACCGCTACGCACTAAGGAAACAACCAATATTAGGGCCAATAACAACCAGGAGCTGAGTGTTCGACTGTGAAACGCCCGACTGAAAAAAACCGCTATGGAAATGCTTAATAGTGAAATAAGTATAAGGGACATGAACGCAATGAAACAATCCAGCACTGTAACAGAACGGTTGAATGCACCAATTATAAGCGGGTAAATAACGGCAAATAGAGATAGTAACGCGGCAAGGAACAAAATAGACAGGATCTTTGCACTAAATACCTTAACATAACTGTTTGCATGCAACATGGTGATTTGCTGTTGAACAAGTTCCTCAGTATCCATTAATGTTATGGCAAGCCACGCAACTATAAGATAAAGCGCAGCACAAGCAATCGCAAAGCTGTCAAAAACAGGATTCGGTACATATGTATAGGAAACAATTGTCCAAATAATAAAAAGCAAAACAGGAGGCACAAACGAATAAGTCCGGATGTAATCTTGCAACATATACCTTATCATATATCTCATATCATTCACCTGCGTTCTATTTATCCTTCATTTCCACATGGACCTCTGTCGGACGGGATACAAATTCCAATGATCCACCAAGTTCGATAATTTGTGCTACAATTTGGTCGCTACTGGTAGAAATCACCTTTATTTCATATGTCGTTGAAGAATGGCATTTATAGTCAATGATATCCCGAGTGTTTTGAATAAATGGATGGAATACCGTTGATCTTCCAGAAAATTCAATTGAACGGAAATAGTTGCCTTCAACAATCTCTTTGATTTGCTGCTTTGCGACATTAATTGTCCGATCAGCTATTTGTTCTTTTAAATAAGGTTCATGACAAGTGAAGATAATCGATTTACCTTCTGTTTTTAATTCCACTAATAATTTTACGAATTCCTCCTGTGACCGCGAATCCAATCCGGATAGTGGCTCATCAAGCAAAATTATATCTGGATTGGATAACAAAGCCTGCATGATATTAACCTTTTGCTTATTCCCTTTCGACAGGCGATGTATGACAACATTCTCATATTCTGTTAACCCGAATTGTCTAATCAACGCATTCATTCGAGAATGGAGTGCTTTGGTTTCAAGTCCCGCTATTTTCCCCATATGTCTTAGGTATTCTTTTGGTGTAAATCGTAGCGATTCGGGAGGCCGTTCTGGAACGTAACTTATTTTATTAGTCAATCGATTGATTTTTCCTATAGTTGGCACGGCAAAGCCCGCGATCAATTTCAAAAGCGTACTTTTACCTGAACCATTCTTACCAGTAATCGCAATGCATTCATTAGCTCTTATTCCTAAAGAAACATCTTTCAGTACCTTTTGTTTATTTATGGTAAAGTCAATATTTATTAGTTCAATCAAATTCATAATGTGCTCCTGAAAATAGCCTTTTTTAAATTTTAACATTTCCTTAAACATAGTGCTTGGAATTTACTCCTATGTCAATGGAGGAGAAGTTCGGGTGCTAATGAAAAAGTAAAGCAAAAACATCAAATAAATGCACAAGTACTTTAGTTGCAAAGCCTATGATATTTCGAGTAAACAATATATGAAACTATTACCAACAGCTATCAATTTCATACATAGTAGAAACGCTCTACTTCCCAACAAACTCAGGTTTCCGTTTCTCCAAAAATGCCTGAACGCCTTCTTTTACATCTTCCGTCCCGAAGCATTGTTTAATAAATGCATACTCCTGTTTTAAAATTGTAATAAGCTCAACATCAGGACTTGCGGTAAGGAGCCGCTTCGACAGTGTAAGTGCAATCGGCGGTCCACTGGCTAGTTCCTCAGCTATGTCACGAATGCGATCCATAAATATGTCATCCGGGAAAACACTGCTTACTAAGCCAATACGTTCCGCTTCATCAGCTTGAATATCACGTCCGGTAAAGATCAATTCCGTTGCTTTTGCTTTACCAACGAGCCGCGGCAAAAAATAACTCATCCCGGCATCAGGATTTAACCCACGGCGGATATAACCTGTCGTTACTCGGGCACTTTGGGTCATGAAGCACAAGTCACATGCAAGTGCCAAAGATAAACCTGCTCCCGCTGCAACCCCATTAATTGCGGCAATAACCGGTTTATCACAATGGACAATACCCAATGCCTGCCGTCCAACCCAGCCCAATTCATCCAATTGTTCATGTCTTGTCGTAGATTTATCTTGTGCCATTGTTAAATCCAGCCCGGCACAGAAGGCCTTTCCTTTTCCGGTAATAACAACAACCCGGACATCATCATCGGCTGAAGCTTGCTGAAGGGCTTGTTCGATTTGTGTACTAAATGCATCATGAATCGCATTCATTCGTTCAGGGCGGTTTAGTGTCAATGTTCGGACGCCATTTTGCGTATCAATCAATAATTCTTCCATGGTTTAACTCCTCCACGTTAAAAAATTAGTTCTGCATAAACCTGTCATTTGCCATCCACTGCCCTCCGTCAATGGTCAAGCAGTCGCCATTAATATAACGGGACTGATCAGAGACAAGAAATGTTGCTGCCTCAGTCACATCGGTTAGTGTACCAACTACACCAAGCGGATTTTTCTCCTTAATACGTTGAACAGCATCGTCCGAGCCAAATAAAATCTCCGAACCACCAGTATGTTCGATCGGTCCTGGTGCCATCGCATTGATCCGGATTCCATATTTCCCCCATTCAACAGCAAGTGATTTGGTCATTGCCAAAATACCAGCCTTTGCCGATGCCGAGTGAACTACTCCTGGTGATCCAGTCCATGCATATGTAGCCACCATATTTAACATGACACCACCAGTTTTCTGCGCGATCATTTCTTTACCAATAATTTGGGTGCAATTCCAGGTGCCGTTCAAACAAATATCAATGACTGCTTTCCAACCGTTTGGTGACAAGTCTTCTGCGGGGCAGATAAAATTCCCTGCAGCATTATTAACAAGAACATCAATGCAACCATATGTATTTTTCGTCGCATCAACCGTACGCTGGACATCCTCCCGATTCCGTACATCCATCTGCACTGCCAATACTTCTACTCCTGTTTCATTCTTAATGTCTTTTTTGGCCTGATCTAATCTTTCTTGTTTCCGACCCGTAATCACCACATTGGCTCCCTCGGCTGCAAAACGGGTTGCCATCGCCTTTCCCATCCCATTGCTTCCACCCGTTATAATTGCTACCTTTCGTTTTAACGCCATAACAGCTCTTCCCCTTCTAGTCTGAAATCGCATACATTTTACTTAAATGAATATGCATTCAATTTGCTAATATTAGTGTAACATAGTTTTACAACCTTTTGAATTTTATTGCATTAAATGCCATATTGAGTTGTTCTGTCCAATCTTTTTTCATATCAATAAGCTTGTTAATCGTTTGGGAATTATTTAATTGCAATAAAGGGTTGATTAATATTGTATAAAAGAATGAACTCCCGTACGGTCCAAACATCCATATCAATACGTAAGATGAACTGGTATAATACTTATAACTACACAGGTAAACAGGAGGTGCACAATATGTATATGTTTGTTGAGGAAAGGATAAAAGATGCGATTGATAAGGGCGAGTTTGATGATCTTCCTGGTAAAGGTAAACGACTCAATCTACGAGAGGAATTACAAGGACTGTCTCCGGAAATTCGAATGGGGTATCGCATGCTAAAAAATGCTGGATATCTGGCGGAGGAAACGGACAAAAAAAGAAAAGACATTACCGTGGATGATCTGGTAACTGCAGCCACCGGGAATAAGGAAAAAGCCAATGTACAAAGCAAGACTAAATTTGACGCGTTTGTTAATCAAAGACAGTTAGATAAAAACAAAAAATTTGCCACATATGCCAAGCAAATTTACCAAAAATTATTTGGTTAAGTGGTGCATCTTGGTTATATCAGCGGGATGCGTAAGGACTGTCCCCCGTTAAAATAGTCGCAATTGTTTTGGTGCCAGTCCCTCATATTCAATTCCCAGCATTTCTTGAAATTGCTTAGCATTAACCCCCGCATCGCCGCCTGATTTTACGTACCATTTTTACTTTGCCATGATCCGTTTCTTCTTTTATCTGAACCACCGTGGATATGTCCGTCAATGATTTCTAGAGACTCGACACTCCCAAAATAAACGGAACGATAATTTTCAATGAGGTTAAAATCGTCATCTTTCCATTTATCTTTTACATCTTGCGGAATTTCCTCTTCCAAACGAATCGCATCATCATTCAATTCCATAAAGAACCTAGGTTTATCCACTGCGTCTTGAAGTGGAATTCCGAATTCAAGGTGTTGTACCAAGATACTTGTTAAAACCGAGGTGATCCTTCTCCCTCCTGCAGCACCAATTCCCAACACAGGTTGATCGTCCTTGGAAACGATGATAGGGGATGTATAACTAAAAGGACGTTTTCCTCCTTTTGGGCGATTTGATGAGGAATCACTAGTACTAAAGTTATCCAATTCGTTATTTAAAAAGAATCCACCGACACGTTCCCCGGATCCAAAGAAGCTACTTAAAGTGTTTGTTGACGACACCATCATGCCGTTTTTATCTATAATAGTAAAATGGGTGGTATTGGCATGATCCGCTATATCCCCCTTTGAATCCAGTTCCACTCGCAGATCATCGTCTTTTTTCCTTAGCATGTTTTTGATATGTTCATCGGATAACAATTCATCTAGATCCATATCAATTTCATTCGGGTCACCAATGTTTTCAATTCGGTCCTTATATGCTAATCGATTCATGGTTCCGATATTTTTAATGAAAGAATGTAGATTGTTCTCGTCCCACTCCAAGTGTTTTGCCATCAATAATTCCTGAGCAATCATAACACCTCCATTTGCGGGTGGAGGTAAATATATGCTATAACCCTTATATTCTATTTCTAGAGGTTCCCTTTTTTCGACGTGATAATTTCTCAAATCACTTAGCTCTATTTCCGGAACCTTCTCATGGATCATGTCTGCTATTTCACCTTTATAAAAGGCATCGGAGCCGTCCTTTTGAATCTGACGCAATGTTTCCGCCATTTCCAAATCCTTTATAATCATTCCCGGTTTCACCGCTTTTCCATGATGAAAATAAGGTAATGCCTCTGTATCTAATCGATTGGATGCGCCCTTTAATCGCTCATGTAATGTTTCAGAAACCTTGAACCCATTATTCGCCATTTCAATGGCAGGTTCCAGCAATGACTCCATCGGAAGCTTCCCATAATCATTGTGAACCGTTTCCATACCTTTTACAAAGCCCATAACGCCAATGCCTTTCTCGGGTAAGTCACCGTCTTCCGGAGCCGTTTCCCGATAGTCATAGACCACAGGCTTACTATCAGGATTCATGACCATAAGTGTTCCACCGCCTCCGATTCCGCCTAACGAAGGTTCAATAACATTCAGCACATAGGCAACGGCCACAGCCGCATCTACCGCATTGCCGCCATTATTTAGGACGTCCATTCCCACTTCAACCGCCATAGAGTTATCACTAGCCACCCCATATTGATGTTCATGATTCTCTTTTTTATTAAAAATATGGTAGGTGTTTTCACCCTTATTTGATCCTATAAGAGAAGGGACTATCATGAACAAGATAATCCCTAACACAATTGCTATATACCACCGCTTTTTCTTCATCACCATCACTTCATTTCATAAAAAATGACCGTCATCAAAGTTATCACTGCTGCAATCGAAGCATGTAAATCCGCTTTTTTCTGATGCATTTTCGTAAACCTTAACATCAATTGATGCAAAGTCAGCCGCTTTTTCTTTTTGTCTTCACTTAGTTCCATTCCTGTCATTCCCTTCAAACTATGGTATTATAGGTAAGAACAACCAAAAACGTTGATGCACTTAGGGCAATGGTACTCCCCACAGTAGGTATAACCCCTTGCCTTTGGATGGTATTGGCAATTAGACCCGGAATAACAACACCTAATGCCTGTAATTCAAATATGCCAAATGGTGTCGGGATTTGTACGAAATAATCAAATATGACTTTTAAAATGATACCAACTGTTAACATGGCAGTGAATTTTCGTCTTCCATATAAAATGGTATACCTCCCCACTACATGCATCACAATTAGATAGGTGATAAAGGCAATAAGCAGAGTTGAAATAATGATCATGGGTGAAGTAAACGTTAGTGCAAGGTAACCCGGGACTACTAACCCCGCTGGTAAAATCCCAGTCATTTCCGCATATATTAAGCTGAAGATAACCCCAACAGCTAATGCAATATAAGATTCTATATTCATTTTTTTAACAATTCCTCCCCGAAATTCTTTTAAGAGGATGTTCAAAAATTCCGGTAAAAATGACACTTCGAATTTCGTCGTTGGCTTGCTTTTCCGCTCCTCATGTACCTTTTATGTACACTCCGGTGCTCAAAGCTACGCCGCTTAGAACTTCTCGGTCCTTTTTATCCTCCTTTTTGAACACGCACTTTAAACGGTATAACTCATTTCTTTTTCTGGAAATACTTTAAATTCTTCTAACCTGGTAATTAACGGCTCCCCCGCACCGTGTATATTTCCGACACCGTAAATACAGTAACCACTAAGGTATTTTTGTAAGACCCGGGTTATCTCTTCTACGCTTGTTTCTTCTAGATCAACTATTTCCTTTGTTTTTATATGTCCCTGATTATAGCTTTCCATAATCGGACCAACCGTCTTTCCAATTAAAATTAACGATTCCATCTCCAAGTGAGGAAGAACGTCTGTTGCAAACTGTTCAGTGCGATCCACCCGATCCTCCCGGCAATTCATGATCACAACCAAATGATCACTCGGATAATGGCCTAACATATCAACCCTTTTATAAATATTCAACGTGGAAGCAGAATCATTGGCCGCAAAACCATTCACGAAATAGGAAGGTTGATATTTATTTCCGATTGGCAAAATTTTCATCGCACCAGGATCCGGATTTGCGTTTAACATTCCTCTTAATGCCACCTCTTCATCTATTTGTAAGGCTTCGGCAACTGCCAAAACCAAAGCAACATTGTCGGGAAAAACCATGTATTCAAATTGTAGAAGATAGTCTTCACTAACCTTTTCAGGATTGGCAACAATTACTTTAGTTCTACGTTTTTTCGCAATTTCTTTAAAATAGGATTCATATGGACTTCTATCAATAATTAAAAAGCCGTCATAAGGAATAGTGTTTGTGAATGCCTCGGCCACTTCACTCAGTGTCGGGCCCATGACATCCATGTGGTCTTCCAAAACATTGACGATTACACCAATATTTGCTTGCAACATTTTGTTCTGAAAGGTTTTTTGATAGTCGGGATTTACGGCCATACACTCACTTACCAGGGCATTTGCGCCTGCATCGGCAGCTAATTTAACAACCTTTTTTTGTTCCCTAATATTGGGGCCTTCAGGTCTTCTTTTAATAGGTTCTTCCTGGTCCCGATTCCAATAAATCATTCTTGCTGATGTTCCGGTTGTTTTTCCAACTGTATGATAGCCATCCTCCATTAGCGCCCAGGTTATTAATCGTGTTACGGTAGATTTTCCTCTAATTCCATTGACATTTATACGGATTGGTACGGCCTCAATATTTTTTTGGTGATTACGCTTTTCATAAACTCCTATTATAAATAAAACCAAAGATAATAAGACAACAAGGTACACGCAACATCCTCCTAAAGGTAATGAATTATTCTTTCTTCCCTCATTTCATACCAAAACTATTTTCAGAATTCCTTTATTAATCCCCTACCTTTTATTTCTACTAAAGTATGTAGCACGTAAAAAAATGTAAATTAGTGCAAGATGAAAAAATATTAATAGTGCATGTTCAAAAAGGAGGATAAAAAGGACCGAGAAGTTCTAGGCGGCGTAGCTTTGAGCACCGGAGTGTACATAAAAGGTACATGAGGAGCGGAAAAGCAAGCCGACGAGCTTCTTCAAAGGAAGGCCGACTAAAAACGGGCTTGCGCTCAGGCTTCGGCATACCCCTCATACCCCTTTTGCAGGGGCATGTCATTTTTACCGGACTTTTTGAACATCCTCTAATATAATATTTTTCGATAAGAGTCTGACTATTTATCAAAGTATCTTACAGACTAAAAATTCGAGCGTGCCCTACACTTTTATCGCATATGTAACAAAACACCAAAGATCAATCGCGCATTTTCGACCCATTACGAGCAAATTATAGTATAATGTCGACTCTTATACCATTACAGATATTCAACAAAACAGAAACAAAAATTTGATAAATTTAACATTAATTAGGTGATTATAACCGGTATATTTACCCCATATTTCATGACGATAGTTTATGAAGCGTAATGTTGTCCATCGACTATCACTTTCATTAAACCAAATTCATGTATAACAAAACGTTACACATTATTAAAATATTGTAGTAATAATAATTAATATGTAATATAAAAGCTCCCCTTCCAATATGAAGAGAAGCCTTTAATTTTTGGCGATCTTCAACCATACGCCCTATTTCCACAGTATAGAACACTTACTCTTATTCCAGATAGGCGCTTTTAATTGAACAAACGGGCACTTATTTTTTATTTCCATAACATTTCAATTGATCACAATTCAGTTAAATAATGTATTTAGCCCTTGTCATTATTTATCGATTGGTATAGATTTTATACATTCTATTCAATCTTTTGGAGTAAAGGGTTAGGTGATAAAATGAAAAAAATATTATTCTCGTTAATTGCAGTAGCCGCTGTCGTTTTACCAGCCAATCAAATTTTTGCTTATACGGTTCAACCCGGTGATAATTTAAGCAAAATTGCGTCAAATAATGATACAACTGTGCAAAACCTTCTAGAAAACAATACGCAAATTCCAGATGCAAATCACCTAAACGTTGGTGAAAGCATAAAAATTCCTAATAGCTCTAGCCATTCCAACAATAGTGCAGTAACCGATGAAAGAGAGACTTTAGCCAAACTTGTACATGCTGAAGCAGGTGGCGAACCAATGGCGGGGAAAATAGCGGTTGCTTCTGTCGTTCTTAACCGAGTCAATAGTCCCGAATTCCCCGATACGATTCATGATGTCATTTACCAACCGGGTCAGTTTACACCTGCTCAAAATGGTATGATAAATAATACGCCCGATGAGGTAGACTATCAATCTGTTGACCAAGCATTCGCCAATAGGGATCAAAACACTAAATCTCTTTATTTCTATAATCCAACTATCGCCACAGACCACTGGTTAGATCATTTACCTACCACGGAGATTATTGGTGACCATGTCTTCAAACAATAATTCAATCCCCCACTCAAACCTCTTACAGATAGTTTGAAGTGGGGGATTTCTACGGGATAGCTTAGAAAGAACTACCGCACTCCTTTGTTTATTTAAACCTAACCGAAATTAAGCCTAAAATTAATCAAAGACCTCTTCTCTGTTACCAAGAAGAATGTTTGTTTCACCCCCCGGATTTACTTCCCGAGGCCAGCAGATGGGGTCAAACCACAAGCAATCTTTGCCTGTTTAAAA
>NZ_JBFNXI010000033.1:0-37913 GCF_040812445.1 Lentibacillus sp. L22
GAAACCAAAATATCGTTCATGGAAAAAGAAGTGGTTTTCGCTATATTATGATGAACCAAAAAAAGGCTTTAAATTATTGGATACCAATCTGCTTTCCTTAAGTTTTGGCAAGTTAACAGATGAAGAATACAAGGAATTAAAGAAAAAAGATAAAAAGGCTAAGAAGACCATCAAAATCAAAGTTGGACTTGTGGAAGCGGTAGAACTAAGCGAAACGGAGAGAATCAAAACCCTTCGCATCACAAAGGATCTGGATTCGTATTATGCCATTTTTACAATAGAAGAGGCCAAGGAAATCCCCAAGGTGGAGGAACAATCGTTTATTGTATTTGATCCCAACCATAAGAATCTGGCGGTGGGATTAGGCAGTGATGGAAAATCATATGAATTGAAATCGATGAATGCACTGTTGAAGTATTGGGATAAACGAATCGATGAAATCAAATCAAAACGGGACAAATGTGAAAAATTTAATAAGCTGGTATGCACCCCAAACGTCACCTATTTTGAGCCAAGCAAACGTTGGAAGAGACTCAATCATGCTTTGGAAAAGGCGCAATTAAAACGTCGAGAACAAATGAAGACGTTGTTATTTAGCTATGCGCATTATTTTTCCAAGCGTTACGACGCCATTTACATTGGTGATTATACTCCGACTCCCGATGTGACAAAGTACGGGACGATGAGAAGGGCCATGTTAAATCAAACTCCAGTTGGACAGTTTCGCCGTATATTAAATTGGGTGCAAGCGAAAAGTGGCAAGCATTATCAAAAGATTGATGAACGTGACACAACCAAAACCTGTTGTGTCTGCGGTAATAAAGAGAAAAAAGATCCATCCATTCGCAACTTTACATGTGTAAACTGCGGTACAACGCTTTCTAGAGATATCAACAGTGCAGTTAATATCGGAAAGAAAGCTAAAAAGCGATTGCCTCGCGCAGGCTACATAGGTGTGGAATCCCCTATGTATACAGTGTGGTGGGATTTTAAACAGGCAAAGATTGCTTGTGGTTTGACCCCATCTGCTGGCCTCGGGAAGTAAATCCGAGGGGTGAAACAAACATTCTTCTTGGTAACAGAGAAGAGGTCTTTGATTAATTTTAGGCTTAATTTCGGTTAGGTTTAAATAGACAAAGGAGTGCGGATGCAGGCTAACTGTATCTTCGTTTTTATCACGCATTGACGGACTGTGTTCCTTCAGATCAGTTGGGAGAAACGGAAAGGAACCCCCCACTGAATGAAATTTCACTTTATGATAGAATAAAAAGTGTGACTATGCCAGCTTGCAGTTAGGGTGAAAATCAATGCTTACAATTGAAAATTTATATAAATCATTTGGTGAGAAAATATTATTTAATCATGTGTCCTGCTCGATAGCGGATCAGGATCGCATCGGTTTAATTGGTGTCAATGGTACAGGCAAATCCAGTTTTCTAAAAGTCATTGCCGGAATTGAATCAGCTGAAGAAGGAACCATTCATCATGGGAAAGACTATCAAATTGAATATTTGGCCCAAGAACCGGAATTGGATCCAAATTTAACGGTGCTGGAACAAATTTATTTCGGCGACTCCCAAGTGATGCAGGTGATGCGCGGATATGAGCGAGCATTACAGCAGTTGGAAAAAGATCCGGAAAATGTGAAGGCACAGGAAAATCTATTAACCATGCAACAGCAAATGGATCAGTTCGACGCTTGGGAGGCCAATACCCTGGCGGAAACGGTGTTAACCAAATTGGGGATTACGGCATTTGATCAATATATCGGTGAACTTTCCGGTGGACAAAAAAAGCGGGTCGCAATTGCCAAGGCGCTGATTCAGCCGGCAGATCTATTAATTCTGGATGAGCCGACCAACCATTTGGACAATGAAACGGTTGAATGGCTGGAGAAGTTTTTAGCGAGTTATCAAGGTGCATTATTGCTTGTTACGCACGACCGTTATTTTCTGAACCGGGTAACGAATCGTATTTTTGAATTGAATAAAGGTAATTTGTACACGTATGCCGGTAACTATGAATTATTTTTGGAAAAGAAAGCAGAACGGGAAGCATTGGAACACAGTCTGGAACAAAAACATCAGAATACACTCCGAAGAGAAATTGCCTGGCTAAAACGCGGAGCCAAAGCTCGTTCGACCAAGCAAAAAGCCCGGATTGATCGTGTCGAGGAAATGAAGGAAAAGACCTTTGATACGACTAAACAAGATGTCTCTTTCCAAGCGGGTTCAACCAGGTTGGGCAAAAAAGTCATGGAACTCGAGCATATCGGCAAGTCTTATGATGGTAAAACAGTGTTATCTGATTTTAATTACCTTGTTGTGCCTGGAGAGCGGCTGGGGATTATTGGCCCTAATGGCTCTGGAAAATCAACACTGCTGAATATCATGGCCGAACGGATTGCTCCTGATGAAGGAATCATCGAAATTGGTGAAACGGTCAATCTGGGCTATTATACACAGGGCGACGAAGAGCTTGATGATGGGATGCGGATGATTGACTACATCAAAGAAGTTGCAGAAGTAGTTCATACCAAAGATGGAGATGTCATTACCGCCGAGCAAATGCTGGAACGATTTTTGTTTTCCCGAAGTGAGCAATGGACCTATATTGGCAGACTGTCAGGCGGGGAAAAACGGCGGCTGTATTTATTAAAAGTATTAATGACCGAACCAAACGTATTATTGTTGGATGAACCGACGAACGATTTGGATACCCAAACATTAAGTGTACTGGAAGACTATTTGGAACAATTTCCTGGCGTTGTTATTACTGTTTCTCACGATCGCTACTTCCTGGATCGGGTGGTCGATCATTTATTGGTATTCAGCAGTAATGGAGTGGTTGCCCGCTACAATGGTAACTATACCGAATACTTGGAGCAAGCGGCTGAACAGGCAAATCAGGGGAATTCCAAGGAGTCAGTTACAGAGAAAAAAGAGAAAAAACCAGCGACCAAGAAGAAAAAATTGTCCTATATGGAAAAGCGCGAATGGGAAGGAATCGAGGATGAAATTGCTGCATTGGAAGCAAGACTGGCGGATTTAGAAAAACAAATTGCTGTGGCTGGAAGCGACCTCGAGCAGGTGCAAGAATTATATGAGGAGCAACAGCAGACTGAAGAACAACTAGCAGCAAAAATGGACCGCTGGGCGGAATTGTCTGAGTTGGTGGAGTAGATGCAAACGACCCCCTTTTAAATTGGTGCGAACGGTATGACTAATAGTGCGTGTTCAAAAAGGAGAATCTACCGAGGTTGGACAGGGCCTAATAATTAAATTATTACTATCCGGGGGATGAATAATGCAGATTCGTGAAATTGAAGAAAAAGACAATGAAACAATGGAGCAAATTATTAAACGTTCATTGGAATCATTTCAGTTAAATATTCCAGGAACAGCCTATTTTGACCCTCAACTAGGCTGTCTAGCTCAATTTTACAAGCAACAATCAAATGCAAAGTATTGGGTTGTGGTGAATAATCAAGATGAAGTAGTAGGTGGGGGGGGAATTACACCATTTGGACTTAAGACGGGGATTTGCGAGCTGCAAAAACTATACATTAAACCTGAAGCCCAGGGTATGGGGCTGTCGAGGGAGCTGATGAAAGTAGCACTCGATTTCGCCAAGGAACACTATACATGCTGTTACTTAGAAACATTGAAAAAGCTTAAAGTAGCTAATCTCCTTTACATTAAATTAGGTTTCCAACAACTTGAAAGACCACTGGACGGTTCAGAGCATAATGCTATGGATGCTTGGTATATAAAAGAATTATCGTAAAGGAATAATTTGCAATGAATAACGATTACAGTTATGTCTTTGTACGGCGTCTGTTTAAAGGGTGTTACATATGGTCATGCATGATATGTAGCATCCTTTATTTTTATGAATTGATTTAGGTCTGGATACCATAGATTTCTAAGCGTTTGTATTATTTATTCCGTTCAAAGTGGGACGCGGGGTCTGTCTGGTTTCATTTTCTCCTGGTTTCTTGTAAACTGGTGTAGTGATGAAATGGGGTGTAAGGGTGAAGAAGATTTTTAGTGATATTATTCAATTTCGCGGTACACATTATGGGTTTGGTTATAAACAAGGAACTTTACTAAAGGATTCGTTAACGATAAAAAATCGTGAGCGACAGTGGAAGATTAGACGGCCGCGGTTCACGATTGATATTGGGGAAACAAAGGAGGCAATACAAGCATTTGCTCCCGGTATTTGGGATGAACTGCTTGGACTCCGTGATGCATTGGAATGGGATCTCAAGGACACGCTTCAGGAATTTGGCGGCTACCGATTGGAATATGTGCGCAGTGGCTGTTCGATTTTTACCGGAAAAGATTTCTTGATTCGCAATTATGATTACCATCCAAAAACCTATGAAGGGCGGTTTATGGTATTCCAACCAGCTGATCAGGGATATGCGGTTATTGGTCCGTCCCAGCGAATTACCGGTCGAATGGATGGGATGAATGAAAAAGGGCTTGCTATGGGTTACAATTTTATGCATCGTAAAAAGCCTGGAGACGGATTTATTTGCAATATGATTGGCCGGATCATACTGGAAAGCTGTGCAACGGTGGATGATGCAGTTACAATGCTAAAGGAAATTCCCCACCGTCATTCGTTTAGTTATACCGTGTTGGATAAAAGCGGGGAAACGTATATTGTGGAGGCAACGCCAAGAAGTGTTGAGGTGCGCCAGTCAAATGTATGTACCAACCATTTTGAACTGTTAAAGGATGAAAACCGCCGTCATTTAACGGATTCATATCAACGCCTGGAGGCTATGCAATCGCAAGGACAGGAGATAACCGACGCCTATCAAGCGTTTCGTATGCTGAATGATACAGACAAAGGTGTGTTTTCCGATCAGTATAAAAATTGGTCAGGTACGATTCATACGTCCGGCTATTTACCTGCAGAACAAAAAGTATGGTTTGCTTTAGGTGGTGACCGGGAGCCGGTAGTATTTGATTTTGCAACATGGCTCAAGGGGGACGATTTTATGACGAAACGTGTATTAGGTGAAGTTGATACGGACTTGCCATTTGTGCATATGGATAAGGCTGTCCGTTAATCAATGAAAAGCAGGGGCGGACAAACATGGATCGCGACCACAATGCAAGTCTGAATATGTTGCGTAAAGGGCTTGGGACAGCTGGACAAGATGGTAAGGTGGGGTCATTCACAATCTAATAAAGCAGGGAAGATTAGCATTTATAAATTTGTCACCTCGGTGTCTGGCACGATTTTGTCAGCATTCTTTATTCTTGGGGAGCATCTGACTGTGTCTATCATCGGCGCGTCGGCATTGGTTGCAGTCGGAATTATTGCGATTAATTCCCGAACCAGGCAGCCACAGCGAATGAAGGAAGGGATAGTTGATAGGAATGGGGATCAAGCTTTTCGATATACTTCTTTTATATGCCAATAAAAAATAGTATAATAGTGCGTGTTCAAAAAGGAGGATAAAAAGGACCGAGAAGTTCTAGGCGGCGTAGCTTTGAGCACCGGAGTGTACATAAAAGGTACATGAGGAGCGGAAAAGCAAGCCAACGAGCTTCTTCAAAGGAAGGCCGACTAAAAACGGGCTTTGCGCTCAGGCGTCGGCATACCTCTTTTGCAGGGGCATGTCATTTTTACCGGACTTTTTGAACATCCTCTAATAAAGAGCGTGCACAGAAGGGTGGCTTCAAAACTTTGTTTGGTCTGGAAATTACCTCGGAATCGATCATGATCCTATTAAAAATTATCGCAATTGATATCATACTTTCAGGAGATAACGCAATCGTCATTGCCATGGCCACCAGGAGATTGCCAAAAGATAAGCAAAACAAAGCCATTATTATGGGGACTGTTGGGGCAGTCGTACTACGGATTGTGTTTGCGGTTGTGATTGTCTATTTATTGCAAGTCCCACTTGTCCATTTTATTGGTGGACTGTTGCTTTTGTGGATTGCCTATAATGTTATTGCCGATGATGACGAAAAAACGAATGTTGCATCGGCAAACAGTTTGGGAAAAGCAGTGTTGACCATTATTGTTGCCGATGCGATCATGAGTCTTGATAATGTGGTGGCAATTGCCGGTGCTGCGCGGGGACACCTTGGCTTGCTTGCCCTTGGCGTTGCAGTCAGTATTCCAATCATGATTTTCGGCTCCAAAATCATTGTACGTGTCATGGAGCGATTCAAGTGGATTGCCTACGTTGGTACGGCAATTCTCGCGTGGACAGCTGGGGAGATGATTACAGAGGACGATCTGGTGGTGGATGCCCTTCATTTGGAACACGGGCCATTCACGTATGCCATCATGGTGATTTTGACGCTTGCCGTATTATTATCGGGGTTCATACATAATCAAAGGAGAAAATCATAAGTTGTCACGGAAGGCTTCCTTCGTAAAATTCGGGAGCCTTGTTCTTATTTATATTTTTTCTATGGTTAAGCTAATAAAAACATGGTACAATACGTTTACTTTCCGTAAAATAACATATATTAAGTTTAACAAGGCTGATAGGAAGGGAAAGTAATTTATGAATGAACGGATAAAGTAAACCCGGGATTCATCTACTTCATTCATCCAAACTAACGATTATGGACTTTATACTATTATTTGGGAGGTTGCAGAATTGAAGCTTTTTCAGGTAAGAAAGGGACAATTTGTTTTCTACAAAAATGAATTGCACAAGGTTTATTCAGTCAAACCGATGTTTAAGAAATCTGTCCACTTATATCGGTTAAAGGATATGCAGCAAATCTTGACCAGTGCCAACCAGATTCATCTTTACCGACCGAAACATATGGATTCATTTATTTTCTATGGTCATCGTTATACGATTGATAAAGCCAAAATGCCGGAAAAAGGAGATTATATACTTATTACGAAGCCTGCTCCTGACTTTCTCGATCACTACTCCCTGAATGCAATTGAAAAAGTGGATACGATCGAGGACGGTAATGTGGTGACAACAAGGGATAATGGTGTCAAACATAGTGAGTATGTGACATTGGTGCAGGGGAAATTAGAAGGCAGTCAGGATATTGCGTACTATGACCTTAATCTGGTTTCCGAAGATCAATTAAAAGCGGATGAGTCCCCGGCATTGTTACAGGCAGACGATATTCCATTGAAGCCGGTGGTTGGTGATATTTACTTAGATATAGAAACTGGTATGAAAGCAATGATTGTTGCCATGACTGATAATGAAGTGATTTTTGGGCATGGTGCACATCTGCTTGCCGGTGATCTGATTGACGAAGATCGCTATAAGTTGATTTATCGGGTTGAAGAAGATTTATAATTGGCGATTCTTAAAAAAACGAAAGCTCCCACGAATTGGGGGCTTTTGTTTTTTTATGGAGTTGTTACGAAACATGAAACCAACTATGGGGTGGAATGCTCCATATTTTATGTGAAATTATTTATATGGCCACCACCATAAGCGACAATATAAAATTATTATCACGTTGAACCATCATAAATCATTCCATCTGCGCCAATGCCTTATAACCAACCGTATTAATTGGATCTTTCGGTGACGCATAAGGTGGTGCATAGGCTAGCTCCAATTCAGTTAAATCAGCAACGGTAAGCCTGCCGTTGATTGCGGTTGCCATTACTGCCAAGCGTTTGTCGACCCCTTTCTTGCCGATAACCTGACCACCTAATAATTGACCATTTTCGGGGTCAAACAGAATTTTTAGCGATATTTTCTCCGCACCAGGAAAATAACCGGCGTTTGACAGTGCACCCTGGGTGACGGTTTGAAAAGCAATCCCCGCATCCTGCAAACTTTCACTCGTATTACCGGTACTGCCAACCGTTAAATCAAATACCCTCAGAATGGCGGAGCCGACTGTTCCTTGATAGGGGACTTTTTGACCATAGAGATGATTGGCGATAATAAATGCCTGCCGATGCGCCGGGGAAGCAAGTGCTACATTACGCGGCTGTTTGGTTAGAAAATCCCGTGTCTCGACGACATCACCGAGTGCATAAATTTTTGGATCCGATGTTTGCATCACGTCATTCACTGCAATGGCCCCTGTTTCACCAAGTTCCAGTCCAGCATTTTCAGCCAGCTCGATATTCGGTTTAATCCCTACGGAGAGCAGTGTCATGTCCGTACTTAACGTATCGCCATTGTCCAAATGTAATGTTTTTCCATCACTTGTAAAAGATTCAGCGGATTGTTTTAGTTTTAGTTCAATCCCGTGTTCGCGGACGTGGCGATGCACCAAACCCGCCATATCCTCATCCAGAATATGTAATAGATGGTTTGACCGGTCAACAATCGTACAGTCGATCCCGCGTGCTGTTAAGTTTTCAACCATTTCCAACCCGACAAAACCGCCGCCGACGATCACACAGGTTTGCGGATTCTGTTGCTGAATATAAGCGTTTATCCTATCCATATCCGGTATTGTCCGCAATGTAAATGTATTGTCACGATTTATTCCATCAATAGGCGGGACGATAGCAGAGGCTCCTGGGGAAAGAATAAGTATATCATAAGAAACCTCTCCGATAGCAGATTCATGCTGATAGGCAACGGTTTGGTTATCCCGGTCGATGTTGGTTACCATCGTATGCAGTTGTACATCGACCTTATATTTTTTGGCAAACTTTTCAGCATCAGTTAAAATTGCGTCCCGTTCGTGAATGACCCCACCGAGATAATATGGCATCCCACAATTGGAAAACGCGATATGTCCATTCTGTTCCAACAGGGTAATTTCTGCTTCCTGATTTAGTCGGCGAATTTGTGAGGCAACAGTTGACCCGCCGCCAACTCCACCAACTATAACAATTTTTTGTTTCAACACATACACTTCCTTTGCATGATCTACTTGTAGAATACCCTGGTATGAGGAAAGTTAAGCAAAACAAAAACAGATGCTGAGTCGACATCTGTTTTTGTTTTGCGTCGATTAGATAATTCCCAGAGTGCTCGCAAACACAATAATAATCGTAATCGGTACAAGCCAGCGCATGATTTGGAACCACGCCTGATAAAGACCTGGGGACAATTCCTTGCCATAATTAAATTCCTGTTTGACCAAGCCCCTGTCCATTTTATACGTTACAAAAATCGCAATTAAGAAACAGCCAATCGGCAGCATGATGTTGCTTACAAGAAAATCAGAAGCATCAAATACGGTTAAACCGAATATTTTAAAATTCGCCAAGGTGCTGGACGACAATGCTGCAGGGATTCCAGCGATAAACACGATAAATCCGGAAATCCAGGCCACTTTTGTCCGTGAACGATTATTGTTTGCTGTAAAAGCAGATGTAATAATCTCCAACATACTAAACGATGACGTCAAAACGGCAAATAGGAATAGGAACAGAAACAGGCATAGAAAGACTTCCCCAAACGGCATCTGGGCAAATGCTTCCGGCAATACCATAAACAATAATCCCGGACCTTCTGTTGGCTCCAGACCAGTGGCAAAGACGATTGGAAAGATCGCCAGTCCCGCTAGTAATGAAACAAAAATATTCATAATCGCGACTGTACCCGCAGAAACAGGCAGACTAACATCTTTTTTCAAATAAGAGCTATACGTGATCATCATCGAAAGACCAACGGCCAATGAAAAGAACGACTGTCCAAGCGCGTAAAGGACACTCTCCTTATTGAGACTGGAGAAATCAGGTTTTAGGAAAAAGGACAAGCCTTCCACCGCTCCTGAAAAGGTCACAGCGCGGATCACAATGATAATAAAAAAGATAAATAATAATGGCATTAATACTTTACTTGCTTTTTCAATCCCGTTTTTAATACCAAACGAGATGACGAGGATATTTAAAATAACAAAGATGCCGTGTCCAATAATAGTAATAGCGGGATTCCCGGTTATCGTGGCGAACAGTTCCTGATAATTCGCTCCATCAGTAATAATCATACCAGGGATGGACATCACACAGTAAATGAGGACCCAGCCACCAACAACACTATAAAAGGACATCAGAACAAATCCACCAATAACCCCAAATTTTCCCGTATGTGCGAACATGCTATTTGGTGTAAGCTTCCGGTAGGCGCTAACCGCTTCCTTTTGCGCACCCCTGCCAATGATAAATTCGGCAATAAGTAATGGGAGACCAAGAATAATAGTGAACGCGACAAATAAGAGAAAGAAAGCTGCACCACCATGTACCCCCGTCATGTACGGGAACTTCCAAATAGCACCCAGGCCAATTGCTGCTCCAGCCGATGACAAAATAAAGCCAATCCTAGACGACCATTGATCTGTTTTGTTTTTCATACGTTGGCCTCCAAATATAAAATTGTTTATTCATTAAAATTACCATTAGTTGTTGGTGGGTGCAAGAGGGAAAATCGCGGGTGTAATTATATCATGCAGGTTGATATCCGAGGCTTTGCGGTTGATAGTTTGCAATGAATGGTTGATACTCGCGAGTTTACGGTTGATAATTTATCATGCAGGTTGATACCCGGGAGTTTACGGTTGATAGTTTACCATATAGGTTGATATTTTCGAAGTTACGGTTGATATCTCGCAATACAGGTCGATATCACAAACTAAAAACAGATGCCAGTGCGACACCTGTTTTTAGTTGGCTCTATTAAATAATCCCCAACGAGCTGGCAAATACAATAATAATCGTAATCGGAACGAGCCAGCGCATGATCTGAAACCATGTCTGATAAAGACCTAATGAAAATTCCTTGCCATAATTAAATTCTTGCCTAACCAATATTCGATCCATTTAAATGTGATAAAAATCGCAATGAACAAACAGCCGAGTGGCATTAAAATGTTACTAACAAGAAAATCAGATGCATCAAATGCCGTTAAGCCGAATATTTTAACGTTTGCCATTGTATTGGATGACAGTGCTGCTGGAATGCCGGCGAGAAATACAAGAAATCCGGCAATCCAGGCAACTTTTACCCGGGATCTCTTTTTATTTGCTGTAAAGGCTGATGTAATGATTTCCAACATACTAAAGGATGATGTTAGTATGGCAAATAAGAATAGAAACAGGAACAAGCACAAGAATAGCTCACCGAATGGCATCTGTGCAAATGCTTCCGGCAATACCATGAATAATAATCCCGGTCCTTCTGTTGGTTCCAGTCCAAAGGCAAAGACGATCGGAAAAATCGCCAAACCTGCCAATAACGACACAAAAATATTCATCATCGATACAGTACCGGCCGAAACGGGCAAGCTGATATCCTTTTTCAGGTAAGAACTATAGGTCACCATCACAGAGACGCCGACCGCCAGTGAAAAGAATGACTGCCCAAGCGCATAAAGCACACTTTCGGCATTTAGACTGGAGAAATCCGGTTTTAGGAAGAATGCCAACCCTTCCGATGCACCAGGAAATGTTACAGCACGCAACACAATGATTATAAAAAAGATAAATAATAATGGCATTAATATCTTACTTGCTCTTTCAATGCCGTTTTGAATGCCGAATGATACGACAATAATGTTTAAAATGATAAAGATGCCATGTGCAATAATGGTAATAACAGGGTTTCCAGTTATTGTGGCAAACAGTTCTTGATAATTCGCTCCATCGGTAATAATCATGCCAGGAATGGACATCACGCTATAAACAAGCACCCAGCCACCGACAACACTATAAAACGACATCAGGATAAAGGAACTAACAACGCCCCACTTTCCAATATGGGAAAAAATACTATTGGGGGCAAGCTTTTGATAGGCACTAACCGCTTCCTTTTGCGCACCTCTGCCAATGATGAATTCGGCAATTAATAATGGGAGACCAATAATAATGGTGAATGCGATGAATAAGAGAAAGAAGGCACCGCCACCATTCATTCCCGTCATATATGGGAATTTCCAAATGGCACCCAGGCCAATCGCAGCACCAGCTGATGATAAAATAAAGCCGATTCTCGATGACCACTGATCTGTTTTGTTTTGCATAAATTGGCCTCCAAAAAATGATAAGTTTACTAATAAAAGTTACCATTAGTGCTGGTAGAGTGCAAGAGGAAGACAAGGCGATTAGCGACAAGGCAATTTTATCTGGCCGGTTAAGCTCTGTTTGATTTGCGGTAACTGATTGATTCTGAAGGTTTGTTTAACATTGATTATTTTAAACAACCGGATACTTTGTATTGAATTGATTTAATCCAAAAATTGCTGGTGGTGTGGTATTTATACAAAAAACAGATTGCGTCCGATGCCAGATTAAAAATAATATCGAGGGAACCAAAGTGAAAAAATAATCCCTCAGCGCCTGTCAAACGCATGCGAGGGGTTATTTTTTATGCGGAAGGTTCAATTTATATTGCGGGATTTCAAGAAGGCCTCAAACAGTGGAAAACCTTTTTAAAACAAGATGGCTATCTAGTCTGTAGTGAAATTTCTTGGTTGCATATGAACCCATCCAAAGAAAGCAAAGAATTTTGGGAGCAAGGATATCCAGAAATCAATACCATTCCCAAAAAAGTGAACCAAATCATCAATCTGCCTATCTCTTTTCATTTGTTTTACCCAGGGAAGATTGGACAAGCGAATATTACAATCCACTTGATAGTAATCTCAAAAAAATGGAACACAAGTATCATCGTACTCCTGCTGCTTTGGATGTAGTGAACATGATTAAACAAGAAATAAATCTTTATTATGAACATTCCCATGACTTCGGTTATGTGTTCTACGGTATGAAAAAAATTAATACATGTACTTGAATGTATAGGTTTATTTATATAAAGAAGACAGCAAATGAAAAAGTAACTTACCCAGTTTGCTTCACAGGCAGCCAGGTAGTTACTCTTTCTGTTCGGACAATATCAACAATCAAAGATGCTCAAAGCTCCGTCCGTATCTCCCACAACTCCGGAAAGAAATAATGCTCCAATACTTTTTTCAAATATCCCACACCGGATGATCCGCCGGTGCCTTTTTTATGCCCGATAATTCGTTCGACTGTTTTCATATGACGGAAGCGCCATTGCTGGAAGGAATCTTCTATATCTACGAGTTTTTCGGCCAGCTGGTATAAGTCCCAATGGGTATCGACATCCTGATAAACTTGTAACCAGGCCTTTTTGACCGATTCATCTTTTTGATACATCTTTGTAACATCTCGATTTAATACTGCATCATGGATCGCAAAACCGTTTCGGGCGAGGGCGCGAATGGCTACATCGTACAGTCCCGGCGCTTCATATGCTTCCTGTAATGTGGCGTGAATTTCCGGATCCTTTTGATAGATTTTTAGAATAAATGGTGTTTTATAACCAAGTACAAACTCGACCAGCCGGTATTGATAGGATTGAAATCCGGATGCGTTGCCTAATTTATCGCGAAACTCCATATATTCTGCTGGGGTCAAAGTGGACAGCACATCCCAGGCTTGAATGATTTGTGTCTGGACTCTGGAAACACGGGCAAGCATTTTGAAGGAAGCCTGTAATTCATCCGCTTCAATCGCTGCGATGGCCGCCTTTGTTTCGTGAATAATCAGTTTCAGCCATAATTCAGAGACATGATGAATAATAATAAACAGCATTTCATCATGATGTTCCGTTAATCGTTTCTGGCTGGACAATAATCGATCCAGCTGTAAATAATCGCCGTACGTCATTTTTTCCCGAAAATCGGTATGAATGCCTGTTTCCGATGAAAAGGTTTCTCCGGACTTTGTCATCAAACACCCTCCTTAATCAATGGCACGCAACACCGCACGGACCGGACTGCCATCCGCACCATGAATAGCCAGTGGCAGCGCGATCAATTCATAGTTTCCTGTCGCTATCTGATCAAGCATGATGTTTTCCAAGATAAAAATATCATGATCATGTAATGCATGATGGACTTCCAGTTCTTTACTGTCTGGATCGTCAACGGATGGCATATCAACGCCGAGTAATCGGATCCCTTGCCGGTGCAGCCACGGACTGATTGCGGGATCAAGTGCGGGAAGTTTTTCCGGGAATCGTTCCGGGTTATTCGGCAGACTCGTTTTCAACAACACACGCGTAACATCCGTGTCCCATTCAAACTGTTTTAATACGTCCACCGTAATCGTATCGGTATGACTGACATCAATAACGGCTGCTTTTCCAACATAAATATCCAGGTCAAGCTGATCGACTGTTGCACCATCATTGTCAAAATGAAACGGTGCATCAATATGGGTGCCCATATGCAGGCTGGTGGTGATTTGCCCGATGTTGGCGGAGCCGGACTCTTCTTTCGTATAGGTTAACTCATAGGAAAAAGGGGTATCCCCGGGCCAATGAGCTATTGTATTTGTTAATGGTTGGGAAATATCAATCCATTGTGCCATTATGCAATTACCTCCCGCTTGTTTGCATATTTTTTATAACGTTCTTCCGCCATGATTGACTTTAAAATTTCAACGGTTTTATATACATCCGTAAAGGTATTGTATAATGCCACAGGTGCCAGACGAATGCCGTTTGGTGCGCGGAAATCGGGAATCACGCCTGCTTCTTTTAGTGCCTTGCAAATTCGGGCTGCTTCCGGATGGACGAGCAAAACATGGCCACCGCGATTACTATCATCTTTCGGACTAGCAATGGTAAAGCCATACCCGTTAAGTTCCGTTTCGACTAATTCCATGAGATAATTGGTTAAACTTAGAGACTTATTACGAATTCTGGTGATGCCTGCTTCGGCAAATAAATCCAATGCCCCAATTAATGGTGCCATGCTTAAGATATGCGGTGTCCCGATTTGGTAAGCACCAGCATCATCGGCAGGGGTTAATGTATGCTCCATATCAAATTGTACATCTTTATTTGAACTAAACCAGCCGGCAAGTCCCGGTTTGTTGCCGAAATGGCGTTGATTAACATACAAGCCGGCAACACTGCCCGGACCACCGTTTAAATGTTTGTACGTACACCAAAAAGCAAAATCCACACCCCATTCCGATAGCTGATGGGGGATCGCACCGATTGAATGGCATAAATCAAAACCGATCAATATATCACGTTTATGTGCTTCATTTGTTAAAGTTTCCATATCCAAAATTTGACCACTGCGATAAAGCACTCCAGGTAACACAATCAAGGCAATATCATCGGTCATATGGGCAACGATGTCTTCTGTGGCAAGTGTATGCCCATCACGACTCGGAATTTTCACCAGGTTTTCAGAATCATAGCTGTGTAATGCCAGCTGACTGGTTAAGGCATAGATATCAGAAGGAAAATTTAAGTCGTCTGCAAGAATTTTTGTTTTGTTTCCTTCTGGTTGAAAGAAACTGGCCACAAGTTGATGCAGATTGGTTGTGGTTGACCCGGTGACAATCACTTCTTCGGGTGCTGCGCCAACAAGCGGAGCCATTTGAGATCCCAAGTTTTCCGAGAGAGTAAACCAGGGATGTTCCCCTTTTGACCAGCCATCAATTGCGTGTTGTTTCCATGAATCTAGCATGTTTGCTACTGCTTGTTCCGCTCTTCTGGAAAGAAGCCCCAACGAATTACCGTCCAAATAAATCTTTTCATCGGAAATGTAAAATTCATTGCGGAAATGACTGAGTGAATCCTGGCTATCCAGGTATTGCGCATAGCTTTTCTGTGTAATCATGTATGACACCTCGACTATGTAAAATAAAATTTTTGTATTAAAAAGGGATTCCCCCAATAAATATAGAATAATAGAAACAGGCCATAAATGCAAACGCTTACAGCAGAAGGGAGTGAAATAGGGGAGTTTTCGCCGGTTGTTGGAAAAAGACAATTGTTATAAGGGGGATTTCCATTGGTGAATTCAGCTTGGTCGTTGATTCCGCCGATTTTAGCCATTGTCATGGTGTTATTGACGAAGCGGGTGTTGTTATCACTTGGTGTTGGAATTATCGCTTCGGCCTTTTTTATCAAAAGTTTTCATGTTGTTGCATCGCTTGGAATGATTTGGGAGGCATTTAAAGGAGTATTTGTCGAGGACGGCGGCGTGAATACGTGGAATGTCTATCTCCTGTTGTTTGTGCTGCTGTTGGGAATTTTAACTGCACTTGTCAGCATGATGGGCGGAACGAAGGCATTTGGGGATTGGATGATCAAACGGGTTAAGACAAGAGCCGGTGCGCAAATGATGACGGCGGTCTTGGGAATCATTATTTTTATTGATGATTACTTTAACAGTTTGACAGTTGGTCAGGTAGCAAAGCCTGTTACTGATAAACATCGGGTATCCCGGGCGAAATTGGCCTATATTGTTGACTCGACATCTGCACCGGTATGTGTGGTTGCACCAGTCTCCAGCTGGGGTGCATACATTATCGGTATTTTAGGTACGGTGCTGGCAGCTCAAAGTGTGACCGGTCACACGGCGCTTGGTGCGTTTTTGCAGGTGATTCCCATGAATTATTATGTTTGGTCGGCGCTGGGAATGGTTTTTATCATCGCCTTGTCACGGATGGAGTTCGGACCAATGAAAGTGCATGAAACACGAGCCATTCGGACTGGAGAAGTTCTTGATCCAGATAAGAAAGAACGGGTTGATACTACCTCCCATCTGCCGGTAAGTAGTATGGGGAAAGTTCGCGATCTGATCATTCCGATAGCTACCTTATTCATTGCAACAGTTATCTTCATGTATGTAAATGGACGGGGAGCAGTGGAAGGGGAAGAGACGTTTATTAATATTTTTGGTGCTGCGGATGCCTCAGAATCATTATTATACGGTGGATTAATCGGAATCGCTGTTACGTTGATTTTATTTTTTCGGCATATAGCGAAAGGGAAATTAACAGCAGAGCACATTGGCATTGGTATCTATGAAGGGGCAAAATCAATGATTCCCGGCTTTATGATTTTGATTTTTGCCTGGGCGATTGTGTTTTTGATCGATGAACTTGGAACGGGGGAATATTTGGCTGGTGTTGTTAATAATGCGCATATTAGTCCGGCATTTTTGCCAGTTATTATGTTTGTGATTGCCGGGTTTATCGCTTTTGCTACTGGCACATCATGGGGAGCATTTGGTATTTTGCTGCCGATTGCTGGTCATATCGCTGCAGCAACGGACATTGAATTGATTTTGCCAATGTTTGCAGCTGTCCTTGCTGGTTCGGTCTTCGGGGATCACTGCTCGCCCATTTCCGATACAACCATTCTGTCATCCACCGGCTCCAGTTGTCATCATATTGACCATGTAACAACACAGATTCCCTATGCATTGCTATCTGCAGGAATAGCCGGAATCGGATACATTGTGTTAGGCATCACCGGTAATACCTGGATTGGCCTGCTTGCCGTGTTTGTTTGCTTAGGGTTATTCCTGGCCTTAACCAGAAGTACTAAAAATTCAAGGGATGCAGGCGAGACGGTTGCTCAATAAAGCTTTGTTGTTGAAACGTTAACAGTGAATGATGAACTATTGCAAATTTTTAATAGATGATTTACACTAATATTAGTTGATCGAAATGTCGTTTCATTTGATGAAATGGAGGGTGGATATGTCGATCGTTGCTGACAAAGTTGCAAGCTTGCCGCCTTATTTATTTGCTGCGTTCCAAAAGAAGAAGCAAGAACTTGTAGCAAACGGGGTGGATGTGATTGATTTGGGGGTTGGAGACCCTGATTTGCCAACACCGGATTTTATTATTGATAAGCTGGTGGAGACTGCGAAAGATCCTGCTAATCACCGCTATTCCACATATAGTGGTTGTCGGGAATACCGGGAAGCTGTAGCAGCGTTTTATCAAAGCCATTATGGTGTCACATTGGATCCGGAAACAGAGGTGCTTGCCTTAATTGGTTCCAAAGAAGGAATTGCTAATTTGATGCAAGCGGTGTTGAATCAAGGTGATATGGTACTTGTCCCTGATCCGGGATACCCCGCATACCAGACGGCTGTGCACCTTGCCGGCGGAAAAAGTGTTCCAATGATACTTGATGCAGATCATGGATATGTACCACTGCTTGATCAAATCCCTGCTGTTGATCGGGAAAAAGCCAAACTGATGCTGCTGAATTACCCGAGTAACCCGACCGCAGCTACTGTTTCTTTAAACACATTTGAGAAAGCGGTTGCATTTACCCGGGAAAATCATATCTTGTTGGCGCATGATGCTGCCTATGATTTGGTCACGTTTGGCGATTATCAGGCGCCAAGCGTTCTACAGGTGCCTGATGCCAAAGATTATGCGGTGGAATTTGGTTCATTATCGAAAAGCTTTAACATGACCGGCTGGCGGATTGGATATGTCGTTGGCAATAAAACAGTGATCCAGGCACTTTCAACGTTGAAAAGCAACATTGACACCAGTCAATTTTTACCGATTCAGCAAGCCGCAGCTACCGCATTACGAAGTGATCTCACAGCGGTTAGAGATCATGCAAAGATTTTTCAAAAGCGCATGATAAAGCTCCACCGTGGACTGACTGATGCCGGAATCGAGGCGGCAAAACCGAGGGGAACGATATTTATGTGGGCGAAAGTTCCCGCCGGATTTACCTCGCTGGCGTTTGCCAACAAATTGCTGGAAGAGGCTGGGGTGATTGTCACACCAGGAACTGCATTTGGCGAAGCAGGGGAAGGATATTTCCGCATTGCCCTGACCGTAACATCTTCCCGGCTGGATGAGGTGGTCGAACGAATCAAAGCAATCAATTGGAAGGGGAAAGCGGCTACATGACCAAAACAAAAAAACAAACAGGTGCCCAGGCGATCGTGGAATGTATGAAACGTGAGGGGGTCACAAAGGCGTTCTGTGTACCTGGAGAAAGCTATTTGCCTCTATTGGATGCATTGTATGATGAAACGTCGATCCAGGTTGTTTCCGCCCGACATGAAAGTGGTGCAGCCTTTATGGCAGAAGGGTACGGCAAGTCATCATTAAAACCTGGTGTAGTGCTGGCGACAAGAGGCGTCGGTGCGGCAAACCTGTCAATTGGGGTGCATACCGCCTATCAGGATTCCACCCCAATGGTCGTTATGCTAGGTCAGGTACACAGCAAATTCCGCGGGCGTGAGGGGTTTCAGGAAGTTGATCTGGATCAGTGGTTTCAGCATATTGCTAAGTGGGCTGTAGAAATTACCGCTGCTGAACGGATTCCTGAACTCGTGCAACGGGCTTTTCGCATCGCCCAATCCGGCAGACCTGGCCCTGTCGTTATTTCGTTACCCGAGGATGTGTTGCCAGTTACCGCGGAAATGCAGTTTGGGTCGCGGTTTATGAAACCAACACCTGCCCCGGCCAAACAGGAAATAGCGGAAGTAGAGCACCTGCTTACCCAGGCCAGACATCCGCTAATCATTGCGGGGGGCGGGGTGAAGGCATCTCAAGCGGAAGAAGCATTGCAATCGTTTGCCGAGAAATTTCATTTTCCGGTAATGGCTGCGTTTCGCCGACAAGACGCATTTCCGAACGATCATCCTTTATATGTCGGTCATCTAGGACTTGGCACGAATAAACAAGTCTTGCAAACGGCGAAGGAGGCTGATGTGATTCTGGCATTAGGCACCCGGCTATCGGAGGTAACAACACAGGATTACAGCATTATCGATGCCGGTAAAAAGTTGATTCATATCGACATTGACCATGAATCAATCGGCAAGGTCTATGCTCCGGTCATCGGGATTGTCGCTGATCTTCGTGAAGCACTGGCGCATTTACAAGAGATGAAATTATGGATCCGTCCATGGAAAGAATGGGTCAAAGAACGACGCCAGGCATACGAATCAATCAGCGGCTTAACGGTCATGCCAGACGATCCGTTGAATAAGCATGTGGTCGCAACACTGGCCGATAAACTGCCAAAAGATGCGCTGTTGACGAATGATGCCGGGAACTTTGCCGGGTGGCTCCATACCTATTATTCTTTTGCCGAAAAACATACGTATGTCGGTCCAACCTCTGGAGCAATGGGGTATGGGATGCCGGCAGCACTCGGGGCAAAACTGGCTTTTCCGGAAAAAACAGTTGTATCCCTATCTGGTGATGGCGGTTTTATGATGACGGTTCAGGAACTGGAGACAGCCGTCCGCAACCAGATTCCTGTCATAAGTTTGGTATTTAATAATAACATGTATGGAACGATTCGGATGCACCAGGAAATTCATTATCCGAAAAAGGTTATGGCTACGGATTTAGGGCAAGTATCATTTGCTGATTTGGCTAAAAGTGTTGGGGCGAACGGTTATTGTGTACGTTCAGCTGAGGAATTTGCCCGCATTTTTGATGAGGTATTAGCGGCTAAGCAGACCAAACCAACAGCAATCGAGATTATTACTGATCCAGAACAAATTTCGGTTTCCGCAACGATTCAGGGGCTTCGGGATCATTAACAATTTAATAACGTCATAGATAACTTTTTAGGAGGTCATATACATGCCAGAAACTTTATTAAACGTAAAGAGCTTACAAAATTTTATTGACGGAGAATGGTTGGAGGTAGAAGAACAAACTGCTCCCGTCATCAATCCCGCAAACGGGGAAACGGTTGTTCATGTACCATTATCCAATGCAGCCCGGGTCGATCAAGCGGCAAAAGCTGCCAAAAAAGCGCAGAAAAAATGGGCATTGGTTCCGGCACCAGAACGGGCAGAGGTTTTGTTTCGGGTCGGTAGTTTGTTGAAAGAACGTAAGGAACGACTGGCGCAATTACTGACAATGGAAAATGGAAAAGTCATCGAAGAAGCGCGCGGAGAAGTCCAGGAAGGTATCGATATGGCCTTTTACATGGCTGGAGAAGGACGCCGCTTGTTCGGACAGACGACACCATCGGAATTAAAGGATAAATTTACTATGAGCGTACGTGCCCCTGTAGGCGTAGTGGGGATTATTACACCATGGAACTTCCCGATCGCAATTGCAACGTGGAAATCCTTCCCGGCGATTGTTGCTGGAAATGCGGTGGTTTGGAAACCAGCAACGGAAACTCCAATCCTGGCTTTTGAACTGGCAAAAATCCTGGAAGAAGCGGGATTGCCAAAAGGAGTGCTTAACGTCGTATTCGGCACCGGGTCAACGGTTGGTGACGCCATGGTCGAACATGACGATATTCAGGTGATTTCATTCACCGGCTCCAATGATACAGGCAGGAACATCGCCAGCAAATGTGGGCAACAATTGAAGAAAGTCTCTATGGAAATGGGCGGTAAAAATGCCGTCATCGTGATGGATGATGCAGATCTTGATTTGGCGGTCGAAGGGATTTTATGGAGTGCATTTGGTACTAGTGGCCAGCGCTGTACTGCCTGCAGCCGGGTGATTGTCCATGAAGCGGTCAAGGAACGGCTGGAGGAACGGCTGCTTGCGGAAATGGAGAACCTAACCATTGGTGACGGGTTAGATGAATCGAATAAGGTTGGTCCAATCATTAACCAAGCTGGACTGGAAAAAATTAAACATTATATTGAAGTTGGTAAGGAAGAAGGGGCTAATTTGCTTGCGGGGGGATATGTGCAGCAAGAAGGTGTACCAAAAAACGGAAATTATTTCGCGCCAACTTTGTTTACTGACTGTACGGCAGACATGCGGATTGCCCAGGAGGAGATTTTTGGTCCGGTTGTATCGCTAATCCCGGTTAAAAGTTTCGAGGAAGCGGTCGAGGTCAACAATGGTGTCGCCTATGGTTTATCAAGTTCGATCTTTACTGCCGATGTGAATCAGGTGTTCAAAGCCCAGCGTGATCTGGATACCGGAATTGTTTATGTCAATGCCGGAACAACAGGGGCGGAAATTCACCTGCCATTTGGCGGAACAAAGGGAACCGGCAACGGCCACCGCGACTCCGGTGTAGCCGCACTTGATGTGTTCACCGAATGGAAGGCTGTCTATGTTGATTACAGTGGCAAACTCCAACGTGCACAGATTGATAATAACTAAAAAGATAACGAATTGCAGTAAAAAAAGCACCAACCGCCAACAATTCGATCGACTTTCTGGTGCACTCGATCGAGTTAGAGCCGCATTCGATCGAATTTGCTGCTGACACGATCGATTTTGCGCTTAACTCGATCGAATTTGCACCGGACTTGATCGATTTTGTACGCGGCACGTCACGATCCTTCGATAGGTAAGGCGGTACACAAATTTTCAATGTGTTTACAAGGTTGTTTTGGTAACTGCAAGATAAATAGAAATCATTAGGGAGGCTGGGGAAGGTTCTCTGGCCTTTTTCCTCAGGCGTCGCATCGTAAATTTTTGTATAAGGAGTGATTGGATGAAAATAGGTGTACTCGGATCTGGTTTAATGGGAAAAGAAGCGGCTCGCGATTTAGTAACGAGTGAAGGTGTGGATGCGGTTGGTTTGGCCGACATCGATTTTGCCAGGGCGAAACAGGTTTGCGATTCGCTCGACTCTCCAAAAATAACTGCTTATCAGGTCAATGCCAGTGATGAGGAAGAATTGGCCGATTATATGCGGCAATTTGATGTGATTATTAATGCCTTGTTTTATTCCTTTAACGAAATCATCGCCCGGACGGCAATCAAAGTTGGTGTAAACTCTGTTGATCTTGGTGGACATATTGGGCACATTACCGATAAAGTATTGGCGCTGAAGGATGAAGCCAAAGCTGCCGGTGTAACATTGATTCCGGATCTTGGCGTAGCTCCCGGGATGATTAATATTTTATCCGGCTATGGAGCCAGCAAATTGGACAAATTGGAGGCCATCAAGTTATATGTTGGAGGCATTCCGGTACGCCCGGAACCTCCATTGGCATATAATCATGTTTTTTCAATGGAAGGGGTATTTGACCATTACACGGATCCATCGCTGATTATTCGTGATGGTGTCAAACGGGAAATCCCATCACTGTCAGAAGTAGAGGAAGTTTATTTTGAAAAATTTGGTCCGCTCGAGGCATTCCATACATCTGGAGGTACTTCGACTTTATCCATCTCCTATCCAGAACTAAAAACATTGGAATACAAAACGATTCGCTATAAAGGGCATGCAGAGAAATTTAAGCTTTTGGTCGATTTGAATTTAACCAGAGCGGATTATGAAGTGGATGTGAATGGAGAAAAAATTAATCCGCGTCAAGTATTATTAAAAGTGCTTGATCCGATTGTAGACTTGGGAGATAAGGATGATGCCGTGTTATTACGGATTATCGTTTCCGGTGAAAAAGATGGAAAGCCGGCTACTTATCAATATGAAATGACCACTTACAAAGATCGTGCGACAAATGTTACCGCCATGGCCAGGGCGACCGCGAATACGATCTCAGTTGTTGCGCAAATGATTGGAAATGGTACAATCAGCAAAAAGGGTGTTTATCCGCCGGAACAAATTGTTGATGGGCAAACTTACATTCAGGAAATGGCTAAACGCGGTGTTAACATTAAAGAAATCAGCCAAGCAGAAGAGACACACGTGAATAGTTAACTGCGATCCCTCTACTCATTTGGTAGAGGGATGATCCTATCGTACATAACGTTTTAAGCGAACGAAGGAGTTTTTTACATGAATCAGAGCGTCATCAAAGCATTAAAATTACTCGATTTATTTACTGAAGACCAGCAGGAACTGACATTGAAAGAAATTTCTCACCAGGCGAATATGCCAAAACCAACAGCATACCGCTTGTTATCTGCTCTGGAATCATGCCGTTTTTTATATAAAACAAAAGAAACCGAACATGACAGCCGTTATCGATTGGGGTTAAAGCTGCTGGAATTGGGAAGTCTGGTATCCGACCAGCTGGAACTGCGCGGGATTGCACTGCCATATATGGAGAAATTGGCTCAACAAATAAATGAGGCGATCCATTTAGTAATTGTGACACAGGAAGAAGCTACCTATATTGAAAAGGTAGAAAGCAATAGAGCCTTAAGATTATACACAAGAATCGGGAAAAGTACCCCATTATATATCGGATCCGGTCCGAAACTATTACTTGCTTTTTTACCAGAAGATCAGCAGGAAAAAATATTAACAGAAGACAAGCTATATTTCCTTGGCGATCATCAGCCGGTTCATCGAAAAAGTCTGATACGTGAACTGGAAAAAATTCGTCAGGAAGGATATGCTTGTAGTACAGGAGAACAAGACGCTGACACGACCGGGATATCGTATCCGATTTATGACCATAGTGGATCAGTTGTTGCCGCTTTAACGGTAAGTGGATTGTCAAGCCATTTTGAAGGGGAGAATGTAACGTTTATTAAGACAAGCACGAAGAATAAGGCGCAGGAAATCTCCACTCAATTAGGGTATCGTGGTGAGGGTTTTGTCGGCTGAAAAACAAAAGAGAGGAATGGACAGCCATGAACACCGTTTTTATTGCAGGACATGCCAGACTGCCATCCGGAATGGCGGCGAAAAGTATTTATGAAACATTAACGATTACAGCAGAAATTGATAAAAAATATGGGGTTATTGTAACAGCAGGCTGTACGCTGGCAACCTTGCATGGCAGGGAATATGTACAACAGTTATTACGAGGCTATAGTTTGCAGGACGGCATTGAGAAGCCTCTACAGGAAGTACGCGAACGTTATCTGGGTAAGGCAGGGAACGCACTGGAATCGGCGTTGAAAGATTTGTATAAGCAGTATGAGCAGTATCACATGGAGTAAAAGAGCAATTAGATTGATAGTTTTATTTAATTTGGGTGAATCATTAATGATGAAAAAAATAACGAATAGGAAAGAAGGGATTAAAAATGGATGTAAGATATCCGATTGGGAAATTACAAGTTCCCGAAATGGTAACATTAGAAAATATTCGAGAATGGCTAAAGGAAATCGAAACTTACACGATTCGATTAAGGGAAACTGTTGATTCACTAAGTGATGAGGAATTAAGCAGAACATATCGTGATGGCAGCTGGACAGTTCGTCAACTTGTTCATCACATTGCAGATTCTCAGTTGAACATGTATCAACGTTTGAAGCTGGCTTTGACAGATGACAATACAGCAGTACCAGCTTTTGATCAAGATAAGTGGGCGATTCTGCCGGATACAAAGCTTAATGTAGAAAGTTCTATTAAAATGCTAGAAGGTATAAATGAACGCATTGTATCTTTAGGGTATAGTTTAACTGAAAAACAATTAGAGCGAGCTTTTACTCTCCAAAAAAGTGATGAAATAACAGTCGCTGCACAAATTGCGAAATTAGCTTGGCATGAAGAACACCACTTAGCCCATATAAAAATCGCGTTATCAAAGTAGAAAGGGACAAGGGGACAGGCTCCTCGTCCCACCTTTTTCTTCCATGTGAAATTTTGGGACAAAAGAACCGTCCCCATGTCCCTGTCAAACCTACTCCATACCCCCTATTTCGATACCAATTCTTTGTCCCAGGCCGGCAACATGTGATTCAGCGGTTTATCTTTCCGATAGCCTAAGACATATTCAGCCTGCATAACGGTATGAATTTCACGCGTTCCTTCATAGATAACCGGTGCTTTAGAATTTCTTAAATAGCGCTCAACTGGATATTCATCGGAATACCCATAAGCGCCATGAATTTGTACGGCATCATCAGCAGCTTTGTTGGCAAAATCGCATGCCTGCCATTTGGCGAGTGACGTTTCGCGGGTGTTTCGCTTACCCTGATTTTTTAGTTCTCCTGCACGATAAACGAGTAAACGGCTCATTTGCAAGCCAGCCTCCATCTTGGCAACCATTTGCTGCACAAGCTGGTGACGGCCGATTTCTTTGCCAAATGTTTTACGTTCGTGGCAATAGTTGACGCTTGCTTCCAGGCAGGCCATGATTTGACCAACTGCACCGGCAGCTACCGTGAAGCGGCCATTATCCAATGATGCCATGGCAATTTTGAATCCTTCTCCTTCTTCACCAAGTAAATTTTCTTTAGGCACTTTCACATTATCAAAGAATAATTCTCCCGTATTCCCGGAGCGGATGCCGTGTTTACCTTTGATCGCCTTAGACGAAAATCCATCCCATGACCGTTCCACAATAAACGCGGAAATGCCATGGTGTTTTTTTGATTTATCGGTATAAGCGAACACAAGAAAATGGTCAGCCGTGTCACAAAGCGAGATCCACGTTTTCTGGCCGTTTAGGACATAGTAATCGCCATCTTTGACTGCAGTTGTCTGTAGAGAGGCCACATCTGAGCCAGCACCAGGTTCCGTTAAACCGAATGCTCCTACTTTTTCGCCTTTTGCCTGGGGTACCAAATATTTTTGTTTTTGTTCTTCATTTCCCCATTGCAATAGGGACATGCTATTTAGACCGGTATGCACGGAAACAGCGGTACGAAAGGCAGTATCTCCGCGTTCCAATTCTTCACACACAATGGCCAGTGCGTTATAGTCCATGCCACTGCCACCATATTGTTCCGGAATACAAACCCCCATCAGACCAAGATCGGCTAAGCGCTGCATAATGGATGGGTCAAATTTTCCATCCCGATCCCAATCCGCAACATATGGCATGATTTCTTTATCGACAAAATTTCGGACGGTTGTTCTAAGTAATTCCTGTTCTTCTGAGAATTCAAAGTTCATGCTAATCACTCCTACATTAATTTGATTTCGTGAATCCTAAGTTCGCTAGTATTTCATCGGTATGTTCACCGGCATCTGGTGGATGATGCCTGACTTCTACTGGTGTACGGGAAAATTTTAATGGACTGCCAATCATTTTTACGTTACCAGCAATTGGATGCTCACAAGCGATAAACATATTTCTTGCCCGCAGCTGCGGATCATTGGTTACTTCAGCAAGATCATAAATCGGCCCGCATGGAATCTTGTTTTGCTTGCATTGTTCCTGCCAATACGCTGTTGATTTGGTTAAAAAAACTTCCTGAAGTAATGGCACCAATTCATCGCGGTGTTCAACCCGGCTTGGATTCGTCTGGAAACGCTCTACCTCCATGAATTCCGGTTTTCCCATTAGTTGGCATAATTTTTTAAACTGGTTATCATTCCCAACGGCAATAACCATTTCCCCATCTGCTGTTTTAAATGTTTGGTAGGGAACAATATTGGCATGATGGTTACCAAGTCTTTGTGGGATCTTCCCAGACATCAAATAATTGCTGCCAATATTGACTAACGCACTGGTTGCTGAATCATAAAGGGATAAATCCAATTTCTGGCCTTTACCCGATTGGTTCCGCTCAAGGAGTGCACCCTGAATTCCGATACAGGCATATAGCCCGGTCAAAATATCGGTAATCGCAACGCCGACTTTTTGTGGACCGGAATCCGCATCACCGGTAATACTCATTAATCCGCTCATTGCCTGAATAATAAAGTCATAGCCGGGCATATCTTTGTTAGGACCAGTTTCACCAAATCCAGTAATCGAACAATAGACAATTCCCGGATTAATGGCGGCAAGCGTTTCATAGTCAAGTCCGAACCGCTCCATCGTCCCGGCTTTAAAATTGTTAATGATGACATCGCTTTCAGAAACGAGTTTTTTAATAATCTCAATTCCTTCCGCAGATTTCAGGTCAACGGTAATACTTTTTTTATTGCGATTGGCACACAAATAATAGGCACTGACGCCGTTTTTAAATGGTGGTCCCCATTTACGCGTCTCATCACTTCCGCCGGGTGCTTCTACCTTGATGACTTCTGCACCCATATCACCGAGGATCATCGTACAATACGGACCGGCCAACACACGGGACAAATCAAGAACTTTGACATTTTCAAGCGCCCCTGACATATCATCACTCCTTTCTATTCATGTAAAAAAGCCAATTCAAATTGACTACAGTTTGCGCTGTAACTCAATCGGAACTGGATCATATCTTTGGAACAGCACTGGGGTGGAGCTGTAAACAGATTAGGCAGTATTTATACGTGACATTCGGTTTCCTATTTATTATAGGATGTAAGTTTTATAGAGATCATGCGTCCTAAACGTGCTAGCGTTTTTTACATGATTCATCTACACTCCATTGTAGTCTATTCAGAATAATTTGTAAATGTTTTTGTGTTATTTTATCGGAAAATTTTTGCGTGTGTTGGAAATAGAGGGGATATGGCCGAATGTTGCATCAACCTACGAACTTGAATATCAATCAATTATGCTTGGATATCAACCGTAAATAGGGGGTATCAACCAAATGAGTAGCTATATCAACCGCAAATGGCAACATATCAACCCAATGGGCACGGATATCAACCGAATCGACCGGAATATCAACCAAATAGAGGAGAGTATCAACCGGGTGTGGCGTAATATCGACCAAACGGGTGTGGTGATCAAACAAGTGAATCAACCGCCACATCTGTAATATCAGCTGCTATAGGGCATTAACCCAAGTTACATTCAGGCATTTAATCCATAAAAATAATAAAGGCCGTGTACCATAATGAGTTCACGACCGTATCACTATTATTTTGCAGCTTTTTGTAATTTGGTAATCATTTTCAATGCGCGGCCGGTGCCGATTGCGACGGATTCGAGTGGGTTTGGTGCGATATGAACAGGGACAATGATTTCGTTTGCCAGCCATTCTTTCATACCGTTCAAAAGGGCGCCACCACCAGTTAATACGATACCGTGATCGACAATATCACCACTTAATTCTGGAGGGCAGCTTTCCAGGGTTGCCCGGATGGCTTCCAATATTTGGTCCAGAGATTCTTTTAACGCGTTGTGAATTTCAAAGGAGGAAACGGTCACTGTTTTCGGCAGGCCAGTAACCATATCACGTCCACGAACATCCATTGTTTCCTCTTTATGGTCTGGATAAGCATAACCGATTTCCATTTTGACATTTTCAGCGGTACGTTCACCGATTAAAATGTTATAGTTTTTGCGAATGTATTGCGTGATTTCCTCATCCATTTTGTCGCCACCGGTGCGAATTGAATTACAAGATACCACGCCGCCAAATGAAATGATGCCTACTTCAGATGTACCACCGCCAATATCAACGACAACATTGGCAACTGGTTCCTCAACCGGTAAATCAGCGCCGATCGCAGCTGCAACTGGTTCTTCAATTAAATGGACGTTTTTCGCCCCATAGCTTGTGACCGCATTATGAATGGCACGGCGCTCAACCGTCGTACTTCCGGATGGGGTGCACACAACGATCGTTGGTTTCCGCATCGAATGTCCCATTTTTTTGCTAACCTTCTTTAAAAGCTCTTTAAGCATTTGGGCGGTTACATCATAATCCGCGATAACACCGTCTTTTAATGGTCGGATCGGGACAATATTTTGTGGAGTTTTCCCAACCATTTCTTTCGCCTCAGCACCAACTGCAACAACATTTTTCGTATTAATATCAATCGCCACAACAGATGGCTCGTTCAGAACAACACCTTTTGACTTTGAATAAATTAATATATTGGCCGTGCCCAAATCTATTCCAATCTCTGCATTAGATAACATGATATACTTCCTCCAATAATGACAGACTTCTAATTATATATTTTCTATACCATACCATAATTTCTGGGGGTAAGTCACTACTTTACATATATTGTTATCTAGCGTTTTTGCACCCAAAAATAAAATTTTAAACCAGATTACTATATTTAATGAAAGGCAAGTAACAATAACGTTACAACATTTTACTTTTTGTAACAAGAACTTGGAAAATTTGCATATGTCAATGGTTGTTTTTATGTAATTTTTCCCTTTGGATTGAACATTTTCCTGTATGCCCGTAATCAGGTACCACCGGATATCTTGTATTCTAGGGAAATATTGGACTTGCATTAAAAATCTATCTCTCATTTATCGTAGTTGGCAGGCACTCCCAGCATTATTACAAAAAACCCATGCTATGATGATTTTGCAAAAACAAAAACGCAAAGGGAGAGTGTACAACATGTGGAAAAAATTTGGCATTGCCACTGCAATAACAACAGCTCTGGTTTTTGGCGGAGCATTATCATCGGTTGATGCATCAGCTGGTACTGATCATTCAACAAATCAAACATATACAGTGAATGGTTCTCACAATCTATTAAACAATTATTTGAACCATTGTCATATTAATTCGAACCAACAGGGTGATAATCAAAAACAACAAGCTGATCAGCCAAAACAAGATCAGCCGCAACAGACAGAAAATGAAGATCAGGCTCAACAAACGGAGCAACAACCAGCACAAACGGAAAATTCCGAAGCACCCGCAGACAAGCCGGCTGCCGATAAACAAGAAAGCAAAGACGATGGACAAGCGCAGGGATTAAGTCAATTTGAACAACAAGTAGTTGACTTAACCAACCAGGAACGTCAAAAACAGGGATTGTCACCACTGAAAGCAGACACGGAATTGAGTAAAGTAGCTCATGAAAAATCTCGTGATATGAGTGCCAACAATTACTTCTCACATAACAGCCCGAACTATGGCTCACCATTTGACATGATGAAGTCGTACGGTATCAGCTACAAAACTGCTGGTGAAAACATTGCCAAAGGTCAAAAATCACCAGAAGAAGTAGTTAATGGTTGGATGAATAGTGAAGGCCACCGTGCCAACATTTTAAATCCTGACTTTACCCACATTGGCGTTGGTCATGTAGAAAACGGAAACTACTGGACACAAGAATTCATTGGAAAATAAACAGGGTTTGGAAAAAGGGACTGGCTGTACAATGGCTAGTCCCTTTTTTATGGACAGTTTCATTCGCCTTGCGCTAAAGTTAATCTTGTCTTTTTCCAATCCAGCTACAATAACTGCCCTAATTTTTGGGATTCGCCGATAAAAAGTGAAAAACCGCCGATAAACTGATCGGAATCGCTGATAAATAGTGTGAAGTCGCCGATAAACTGTTCACACCCGAGGCATACTAAAACCGACATACATATTAAATGAAAACCGTGCGCAAGTTTAACAGTTTATCTGGAGTGGTATGTATAGTGGAGTGCAAGATTGGACGCAAGTTGCCAAAGTATCATCTTCTAAGGAGAATACCTGGCTGGATGGAATATAATAGTAACATCAGATCAACAAGTCGTGAGGTGAGTATACATGGTGCAAGGCGCAGCAAATTGGAATACGGAACAAACACAGGAATGGTTAACCAATTATGTTGATGATTGGGTATCCTTTTATCGAAAACATACGGGTGATGGTGAAGTTGCTTCATATATCCCGATTTTGGCTGAAGCGAAACAGGAGTATCTGGGAATATCAATTATTGGAAAAAATGATATGCAGATTCGTTCTGGTGATGTGGATGTTCCATTTACATTGCAAAGTGTCTCAAAGGTTTTCAGTTTTATCGTAGCCTGTATCGAACGCGGGGTTGGTTATATGCTTGATCGAGTTGATGTCGAGCCAACCGGGGAGGCTTTTAATTCGATTATGCATCTGGAAATGCGCAAGGTGGAGAAGCCATTTAATCCATTCATAAATGCGGGGGCGATTACCGTGACATCCATGTTGGCGGGAAGGACTTCAGATGAGAAACTGCAACCCGTTATTGAATTAATGGAAACCATGCTTGGCTACCGCCCGTCGATAAATGTGGATGTTTATGAATCAGAGCGGGATTCATCGATGCGTAACCGGGCAATCGGTTATTATTTGCTGGAAACCGGGTTTCTGGAATCGGATTTGAATATTACATTAGAAACTTATTTCAAGCAATGTTCCATCGAAGTAACCGTTGATGATTTGGCGAAGATTGGTTTGATCCTGGCGTGTGATGGTGAGGATCCAAAAACAGGGGAAGAAATCATCCCACGTCAGGTAGCACGTATCGCAAAAGCGTTGATGCTGACGTGCGGGATGTACAATGACTCTGGAAAATTCGCAACATATGTAGGTATCCCAGCCAAAAGTGGTGTTTCAGGGGGGATTCTTGCTGTTGCACCACCACGGGTACGTGAAGAAATTTTGCCATTCATGGACGGATGTGGCATCGGCGTGTTCGGACCGGCATTAGACGAGAAAGGCAATAGTATCGCCGGTATCCGCCTGTTAAGACACATAGCCAAACAATGGGATCTCAGCGTGTTTTAGGGAGATCCCCTAATAAGGCGAAGATAGGAAACAGTAGCCAGCTCGTGTAATAGATGCTTTTTTCAATATGCTTTTCACCTGACGTCGATCATACCTATAAGTATTTGTTAACTTTACAAAAGCATTTACTTTATATTTGTAAAAACACACAAATCATAATAAACTCGTATTAGTACACATGAATTGGAGTGTTCCCCGATGCGAGATTCACTATCCTCAACCAATTTTAACGAGGATTTTCAATCTGCAGACCAATTGGCCGATTACATTGCAGAAATTTTGGAATGCCCCATTACAATAGAAGATTCTAATCATCATTTGATTTCATACAGTAAGCATAGTGAAAATATTGATGAAGCAAGAATCTCAACGATTATGAGCAGAAAGGTACCGGATAAGGTGATTAACAGCCTTTGGAAAAATGGTATTATGCACAAATTGTTCGAAAGTGATGAGCCAATAGCTATTCCGGCAATCGAGGAAGTTGGTCTTGGTAATCGTATCGCTGTATCCATTCGCAAAAATAATGAAATACTCGGATTTATTTGGGCGCATACGAACGATAAAGCACTATCAGACAATAAATTGCAATTATTAACCGAAGCTGCCAAGTTGGTTAAAAAATTCATGCTGCATTCCCGAACCAGGAAAATTAAGGGGGAGGATGCGTATAACAATTTTTTCTGGCAGCTGCTAATGGGTGATATTGATAATGAAAGTGAAATTAAACAGCGGGCTGAGCAACTCGGGATACAATTGGATGGTAATCTCGCAATTGTTATCATTGAATTTAAAAATGATATAACAGAGACGATTGAAAGACATGCAAATTATTTGCTGAAAACCTTGAATAAAGTACAAATTGTTTTACGACTTTTTGATCAAAAACAACTGATTTTACTTGTTCAAGGAGCACAAGTCGATCATATGAAACAATTGATCATTGCATTTATTCAATCGTTTCAACAAAAAATGAATACCCAGTTGGAAATTTGCTGTATGAAGTCTTCCATAGGTTTAATCTATCATTCTGCTATAAATATGACCGACAGCTACAAACAAGCGTTAAAGGTGATGGAATTGAAAGATAAATTTCCGGATACATTGGAGGGAATTTATTCGTATCAGGATCTCGGCATTTATCAATTTATTGAAGAACTTCGTAATAAAAGACAGCAAATGCATTATGAAAACGAAAGCTTGGAGAAGTTAAAGGCATACGATAAGAAACATCATACAGAACTGTTACCCACGTTAAAAATTTATCTGGAATGTGATAGTAATGTGAATCAGGCTGCCAAAAAAATGTTCATTCACGCGAATACTATGAACTACCGTTTAAAGCGCATTGAAGAAGTAAGTGGAATAAATTTAAAAAATGCACATTTGAAGGTAACAGCATATATTGATTTGCTGATAGAAAGTTTTGACGATATGTGATTTGTGTTTTTACACAAACGAAAAGAAGTATTTTCATTTTTTGCGATAAGGATTCTATTCGTGAAAGGGATTACAATGGTTGTAGAAGTTACTTAAGATGAGGAGATGATAATGATGATTATTGGGGTTCCAAAAGAAATCAAAAATAATGAAAATCGTGTTGCGATGACACCGGCTGGGGTTATCCATTTAGTCAATGCTGGTCAAACGGTTTTGATTGAGACAAACGCTGGATCAGGAAGCAGTTTCACCGATGAAGAATATAAACAAGCTGGTGCTGAAATTGTTAAAAATGCTTCAGATGTTTGGGAAAAAGCGGATATGATCATGAAAGTGAAAGAACCGCTTGCATCTGAATATAAATATTTTCGCAAAGGATTAATTTTATTTACGTACCTCCACCTGGCGAATGAACCGGAACTTACAAAGGCGCTGGTTGAAAATGAGGTAACAGCAATCGCTTATGAAACCATTACAGTGAACAATACCTTGCCATTACTTACGCCAATGAGTGAAGTTGCCGGCCGTATGTCAGTTCAGCTTGGTGCGCAGTATTTGGAAAAATCACAAGGCGGAAAAGGGATTGTTTTAAGTGGTATTCCTGGCGTGAAACGGGGAAAAGTCACTATTATTGGTGGTGGAGTAGTCGGGGCAAATGCAGCAAAAATCGCGCTTGGCTTAGGTGCGGATGTCTCCGTCGTTGACCTTAATCCTGCACGTTTGCGCCAGCTTGATGATATTTTTGGTAATGATGTGCAAACACTAATGTCCAACCCGCTTAATATTGCCGAAGCTGTAAAAGAATCTGATTTGGTCGTTGGCTCTGTGTTAATTCCGGGTGCAAGAGCGCCTAAACTCGTTACCGAAGAAATGGTGAAATCAATGCAACCAGGATCTGTTATTGTAGACGTGGCAATTGATCAAGGCGGTAACTTTGAAACGGTTGATCATCCAACAACACATGATGACCCAATTTATGAGAAACATGGTGTACTTCATTACGCGGTTGCTAATATTCCTGGTGCTGTTCCACGTACTGCCACGATTGGTTTAAACAACGTAACCGTTCCATATGCTGTACAAATTGCCAAAAAAGGAGTTTTACAAGCGGTTAAAGATAGCGAACCAATTAAAACAGGTGTAAACGTACTCAATGGCAACGTAACCTATGAAGCTGTTGCCCATGATCTGGGATTTGATTATGTTTCCGTGGAAGATGCAATGGCAGCATTTTCTGTCTGATTGAAGCACATAATATATGTGACGACTGTGTTAATTTACCACGCTTTCCAGAAAAGGTACCCTTCTTCATCTATAAGAAGGGTACCTTTTGTGTTGAATGATGTTTTCTCAAGTAGTGGAAATCGATCGAGCTGGGCGCAAAATCGATCGAGTGCACGCTAAAATCGATCGAACCCGACGCCAAATCGATCAAGCTAGAAATGAATCGAACACTAGCCTGCTTAAATCTCCATCTACCCTATGCACTATAAAAATAGGAATAGCAGAACCTCATTTTGCCTCAGCTAAGATACTTGTTTGTGCTGTCTGATTTCTTTGTTTTTCGTAATGTTGATAAATTGTTCTGCTTTTGCTAAAGGTGCTGTGGTGATGAGGCTTATTCCGGTAAACAGGATGGCCGACATGACTAGTCCCCAGACACCAGAGCCAAACCCCAAGGGCGTCCACCCGGCAAATTCCATCAGCAGCACTAGAATGGCGCCCAACAATACGCTGGTAATAACCCCTGTAGCCGTTCCTCGTTTCCAAAAAAATGTACCAATAAAAGCAGGAACCGTTACAATTAACCCGGATGATGCTGCGACAGATAATACTGCAATCAAGTTAAGCTGTAATTCAGCAAAGGCAAATGCCAGGATCGCAATGATCGGAATAACGATTTTCCCGATCCGCAATTGTTTGGCATCTGATGCATGCTGTTTTACATTTCCGTAGACATCCTTGGCAAACATCGATGATAATGTCAGCATGATCGAATCAATGGTGGAAACAGCTGCGGCCAAAATACCGACCATTACGATCACGCCGAGGATAGGTGGTACCAACTCGGATGACAGCAATTTCGGTGTAGCCAAGTCCGCTGTTGTCAGATCCGGAAACATTTGCAATGCCGAAAATCCCCACAATACCGATACAAATGTATAAATAAATCCGAATACTAAAAAACCAATCAGCATTTGTCGCAATCCTTTTAATGAAGCGGGCATGAACAAGCGCTGACTGACTTGTGGATTGGACAAACTAAAGAAAAACCATGGCAGTGTTAAACTCACAAACGTGGCAAAACTAAAATAGCCATTCCCTGGTACGGATAAAGCTTGCGGGTGATTGATTTGTAACGTGTCAAAAAATACCCCAAACCCGCCCAAATGATGCACAACCAGCAAAACAACAAGGGTTGCTGTGATAATCATGATTATCGCCTGTAATGAATCCGTCCAGACAACCGAATAAATGCCGGCAGTATAGGAGAATAATATAGCTAAAACTGTTGCGATCACAACACCAGTCGTAAATGGTATCGCATTATTCGTAATCCCTTGTAACAGATATCCAACACCAGCAAGCTGGACAGCACAATATGGGATTAAAAATAAACAACTAATAATAGAAATGACGCTGGCAACAGGTTTGCTCTGATACCGATCGCCTACCATTTCTGCTGGAGACACATAGCCGAATTTTTTCCCGGCGAGCCAAAAGCGGGGGCCAAATAAGGCAACAAGTGATACACCTGTGAAATAGACAATCTCAAATCCAAGCGCTCCAACGCCACCTTGATAAGTCAATCCGGCTAGTCCAACCAGCATAAAGGCACTATACGTCGTGGCACTGTAACTTAGTGCTGATAGAATACCATTCATATTCCGCCCGCCAATAAAATAGCTGGACATATTTGTGCGGACACCGTGTCGTGCCCAAAAAGCAACCGCTAATGCTAGAATGATATAAATAAAAATGCCAATATAAACAAAATTTGCTTGCAATTTACTCCCTCCAGTCCTTAGTAACCATGACATTTGCTACAATAATGAGAACGCCGATAACTCCCCAGATTAGAAAACTTCCATACCATGCGTCAACGCTTGACAGAACGGTATACGGCAAAATATATGCTGCCAAGACCAATACAACAATGAGTGCTCCCCACAAGGATTTTGCCCTGTTCATTTCTACGTCAGCCTCCCTTTATATTTTACATGTGTCTTTACACATATGTTTACACAATGGAGATAGAAACGCAACCTATATTTTTAAAAGATGAATGATGACAGGTTTGTCAGATGGATTTGGTATACTGATAGTAATTAGTTTGTGGGGGTCTTTGATTTGGATAAAATTTTTGGTGAAGAAAGACGACAGTTGATATTATCATGGCTAAAGGAAAGCGATCAGCCGCTGTCGGGAAAAGTATTGGCAAAAAAAACAAATGTGAGCAGACAAGTGATTGTGCAGGATGTCTCTCTTTTAAAGGCTGCTGGTGAACCAATCATTGCTACATCCCGGGGATATGTTTATTTTCATGAACCAGCGGATACTGCTTTATGTACAGCGGTGATTGCTGTTCGCCATACCGCCAAGGACACAGCTGATGAATTATATACATTGGTTGATTATGGTGTTACGGTTAAAAACGTGATGGTGGAACATCCAATTTATGGCGATATTACTGGTTCATTGATGCTAAAGAACAGGAGGGATGTGGATGCGTTCCTTGCTAAATTGAACCAAGGGGCATCACTATTATCCCAGCTTACGGGCGGTGTTCATTTGCATACGCTTGAAGCGGAAACAGAGAAACAATTGGAAGAGGCAAAAGCTGCATTAAGGAATTCCGGTTATTTATTGGAGTAGCAGTTTTTTTAAAAAAAAGAGCGTGTATAAAAGGATAGTTGTGCGATCCATAAAGGAAGTTTCACCTTATCCAGCTTGGTTTGGATCGTCTTTTCATCCATCCCAGGTTTCAGATTGTCATTACCCGGGTATAGATAGTTAACATATAATCAAGGGCTATTTTTCCACAGATAATGAAAAATCGGTTATAATGGTACGGGTACGTGATAATCTGCTGTTAGATGACCAAAATAGAAAAGATCAGCAGTATAGGATTTTTCATTTAAAAAGCAGCGCAAGCTTGGTACAATCAGTATAGATCAAGTAGTACTGAAAACAAGGAGAGATAGTAATGAGCAAACAAAAATTATACTTAGGTATGCTATTAGGTGCTGTGGCAGGTGGATTAGCCTCATTATATGATAAAGAGACAAGAAGCTACACCAAACAACGGCTGCAACAAGCAAAAGGTACGACCAGCTATTATTTAAAACATCCAACTGATGCCATTCGCAATGTGCAGAGTGCTTGCAACCAGTTCAGTCAAAAGTTTAATGAAAATGCAGATAATGCGATTAATGCGTTGGAACAGGTGGAAGATACGCTGGATAAAATTACTAAGAAGGATGAGCCGAAAGAAATAAATTCAACCATGTAATAGTGCGTGTTCAAAAAGGAGGATAAAAAGGACCGAGAAGTTCTAGGCGGCGTAGCTTTGAGCACCG
>NZ_JBFNXI010000034.1:0-37525 GCF_040812445.1 Lentibacillus sp. L22
ATTTATTTAGCACCATTACCATATTTACCTATCAATATCAACCATTGGTTTTGGTGTTGACCCATGATTACATAGCAAAATTTCGTGTTTAGCAGACTCAACCCGTCCTCTGCCCCACCAAGCCATTATTTTTCTCTGCCAAGCCGCTCCATTGCCATCTCTTTCAGCCGGAATTTTTGCACTTTACTTGTACTTGTCAACGGCCAGTCGGATGCCTCGATGAACCAGACATGGCGCGGGATTTTGAAACGTGCAACCCGGGATGCGCACCAGTCAATAATGTCACGGCGCACACAGGATTCGCCTGGTTTTAATTCAATAAATGCCGCACCAGCCTCTGTTGTGATTTGATCCGGGACACCGACGATAAACACTTGATTAACAGCCGGATGCTCAGCAATCACTTCCTCCACTTCACGCGGTGCCACCAATTCGCCCGAGACTTTGTATAAATCATTCGTGCGCCCCAGCACTTCTATATAGCCAAATTCATCAATCTGCCCGATATCGCCAGTGCGCAACCAGCCGTCCTTGTCGATTGCACGAGCCGTCTCATCTGGTTTATTATAATAACCATGTGTCACGGTACAGCCCCTGACAGCGAGTGCGCCAATCGAACCGGTCGTGACATCTTCTCCTGTTTCTGGATCAATCGTCTTATACTCCACGACACTCCCGTGAAATTCAGGCTGGCCACAGACACCGCCAAGTTTCGGGCGTCCAACCCTCGTGGCGATCCGTTCAATCGGGTCACCCATCTCAGTGGTCACACCGGATGAGGTTACTTCCGTCTGCCCATAACCAGTACAAATTTCCGTTAAACCAAGCGTCTTTACCGCGTTTTCCCATACATGAATCGGAGCTGGAGCCGCGCCACACCACATGGCAAATAAAGATGATAAATCAAATTCCGACACCCGTGGCTCGTTCAATAACGGCACAAGCATGGATGGGACACATAAAAAATCGTTTGCTTGATAGGCTTCCATCTTTTTTAACGCCGACAATGGTGTGAAACGAGCATCCGAAACAAGCGCGCCACCAACAAAGGACATCGCCAGTAACCCTTCAATAATGGCAAAACAATGGTAAAACGGCAGCGGAGCAAATGTCACCCGGCCATCCTCAATCGCCCGACTTAAGCACGTGCTGTATGAAGAGCGCAACAAATGGTCATGTGTCAGCATCACTCCCTTGGGCTTGCCAGTCGACCCCGAAGTATACATGATCATCGCCACTTCATCCGGATATTCCGATGCACCCCTCCGTTGTTCCAATTCCGTATTCGAAACAGCAATAGATTTAGAACAGAAGAAATGCCAATCCAGGAACCGATCATCATCAATACGATCCACCGTCTCCATGCAAAAGACCTGTTCCAGCAAGCTTTCTTCCCTAAACGTCGGATCATCCAAAAGCTGACTGACCATTTCCGCATAATCTGTACCCTTTATCGTTTCATGCATGATAAGAAAACGCGAATCGGACTGTCGCAAAATATAGGAAAGCTCTTCTTTGGTCAACATCGTATTGATTGGGATAAAAACAGCCCCGACCAATGACGCAGCAATCATCAATGATGGATACACTGCATCGTTTTCCATTAGTACTGCAATATGATCCCGGCGTTTTACACCAAAGTGCAGGAAAGATTTAGCATAGACACGCGCATTTTCCCACACTTCCTGATAGGTTACCTGTGTATCTTCTATGTAAACAAAAGGGCGATCCGGATATGTCCGACATGCTTTGGAAAAATGTGTTGCAAGCGTATTACGTGGCCATACCGGAAATCGTTCTTCAAGTGCCTCCCGTCTTTGTGCGATGGTAAAATCTCTGCCAATTTTCTCTTTTCTCATAGGACATCCCCTTTCAAAGCGTAAGAAGAACTGGTATCTATAATTATTATACGGTTTTTTTGTTTGACGGAAAACTATTATGGGTCGCATGCTGGTCAACATGAGCGAAAGAGACAGAACATATGGCACAGACGTTATTTGCATATCCATTTGGCTACACCTATTAATACCTCAAACAGATTTTGCTTATCATTACAGAAATTTTGCTAGCGTATCCAGAAAAAGCGATATTGGCTGTTAACAACCAATATCGCTTTTACATTTATTCATAATCCCACTTTTTCAATATGAAGGAAGCTTTACCATCATTTGCAAAAATCGATGTCCCTATGCTGTCTTGTTTGGGAAAAATTCTTGAGGTAAAGATACTTTCTCCCTTGTTAACAAAAATCTCAACCGAAGACGTATCCATGAAAATTCGAAATGAAACGGACTTTTCACGATAAGCGGTTCTTCGGATGGTTCCGTATTCTGTGGCCACTGGAACACCGGATTTCGTGCGGTCAAATACAAGTTTTTCTTTTTCCAAATCTAAGTAAAGCACTGTTTCTTCACCTTCACCAACCCGGAGTTTAATGCCGGCCGTACCTTTTTCAGCGGTAATATCGCAAATCAGTTCAAACGTTTTGCCTGAAAATTGGTCAAGCACTACTTCCTGCTGGGTTAACGTGTCCTGCCACTCGATCATGTTTTTCCTTTTTTGTGCCAACTCTTTAACTGGATGTTGGTAAAGCTTGCCGTCTTTAACCTGGAGCTCTCTTGGAATCGTTAAACAATTGGCCCACATGTCACCGTCGGAGGGATAAGCTGTATCAGGCAGCCCCATCCAGCCTATTAAAATTCTGCGGCCATCTGGTAAAGCTGTTGTCTGCGGTGCATAAAAATCAAAACCGGCATCGAGTTCTTGAAATTCACTGCCATGAAAGCGCCTCTCTTGCAAATCAAGCTTGCCGACAAAACATCCGGAATTATGGACATTGTGATAATGATCTCCATCCGGCTCAAGCCCTTGTGGCGAAATCAGCAGAACATCTTCACCACCGATCCGAAACATATCCGGACACTCCCACATATAGCCAAATTGCTGCCGATCTGTTTGCAACTCGCCTTGAAATTCCCATTTTAATAAATCATCTGATCGATAAAGCAGCACACAGCCAGTATGATTCTCTCTTTCAGCACCAACAATCATGTAATATCCATCTTCTGTCTGCCAAACTTTTGGATCCCTGAAGTTGTCAGTATATCCGTTCGGTTGTCCGGTGATAAGCGGTTTTTCCAGCTTTGTCAGTTCATTTCCGGCATTCATCACAGCAAGACACTGAGAAGCATAACGATTCCAGTTTTCATCACGTTTGTTACCAGTATAAAATAAGTAAAGCAAATCATCTTTTACAATGCCAGATCCGGAAAAAATACCATGACTTTCATGATCATATTCAGGCGAAATTGCAACGCCATGATCCACCCAGTTTACCAGATCTTCCGACTCCACCTGATACCAGTGCTTCATCCCGTGAACAGCTCCAAATGGGAACCACTGGTAGAATAAATAATACTTCCCATTATAAAAAGTAAATCCATTCGGGTCATTTAATAGTCCATACGGTGGCTGAATATGAAAATGCTGTCGCCATATGCTGCTTTCAACATTTTCAAGAAGTGTCTTTTCCTCCAATGCTGTAATTGTCCTGTAATTTCGATATCGCATTTCCTTTGTCCATAACATCACTTGTGAAACTACCTCTTTCATGATTCTGTTTTTGCTAACGGTTTTGTATTAACCAACTTATTCTCTTTCTTCGGTTCCTTACTATCCACTCGCAATTCTTTTGGAACCGCAAATAGTGTTGTTAAAATAAACGTAAAAACGAAGGTAGCAATCCCGACAATGATATACGTGATAAATTGGTAACCGCTGTAAATGTACATTAATGGTGATAGAATAACAGCCAGACCATAAGAATTGGCTTGAACATGGAGTATTGATAAAACAGCCCCGCCAAGCGCCGAACCAAGCAGCATCATCGTCAGCGGTCTTGTTCCGTAACGAAGCGTAACCCCGAAAAGAGCGGGCTCGCTAACACCAAGAAGTTGAGTAATACCGGCACTTGTTCCCATAACTTTGACACTGCCCTTTTTACTGCGAAGGCTAATTGCAAAACAAACAGCGGCATTGGCAAATCCATACATCGCACATAATGTTATTAACGGATTAAATCCGGTTGAACCAAGCAGTGTTGTTTCAATCATCAAGAATAAGTGGTGCATTCCTGTCATGACAGCCAGCGGATAAATCAAACCAATAATAAACCCACCAATTCCAAATGGCACATGAATCAAAGCATTCACGACATAAACGAGACCGTTTTCAACAAAATGAAGTAATGGCCCGAGAACTAAAAGTCCGCCAACAAGCCCAATAACGATGACAAAAAAAGGTGTAAACATCAGATCAAGTGAATCCGGCATTTTAGCTCTTAATTTCTTTTCAATTTTGGCACCCATAATACCAACGACAAGCGCGGTCAAAACACTACCCTGATATCCGACTATCGGGATAAAACCAAACGCCATAATTGGGTTTACACCTGAATTGGGATCAGCAACTTCATAAGCATTTGGCAGATCAGGTGATACAAGCATTAGGCCGATTACAAAACCAATAATAGGGGTGCCCCCGAATTTCTTAAAGGCTGACCAGCAAATTAAAGCCGGTAAGAAAGCAAACACAGTATCCGTTAGAATGGTAATGAGTGTCATGATATAATCAGGTATGGCATCAAGGCTTGTTCCAAAAAAGCCCAAAACGGATTCGTTCAACAGTACACCTTTTAAACCAAGAAACAGACCTGTTGCCACAATACCTGGAATAATGGGAATGAAGACATCTGCCAAGGTACGGACTCCTCTTTTTATCTTTCCACCTTGGGGTTTATCAGATTCCTCGTTATGCGTCCGTTCTTCCATCTCGTTATCATTATCTATCATACTATCATAGACTTTGTTGACAATCCCCGTTCCCAGAATAACCTGATATTGACCGGCGTTATAGAAAACCCCTTTTACTTCATCAACATTTTCAACGGCTTCCGTGTCAATTTGATCCTTATTCTTTACAACAAAGCGTAATCTCGTTGCACAATGTGTCATGGACTGGATATTATCTTTACCGATAATCGTGATAATTTCTTCGCCTATTCGTTTATATTTATCTTTTGCCACGCTAATCACTCCTTTTCTACTCAAAAAGTATTCCTTGGTAAGGTTCCAGTACAACTTCATTTCCCGAAATAAACGGCTTGTTATAGCTGCATAGGTGAACATTCTGAATAAAATGATCCAACTTAACAGTCACTTTTTTATCACTTAAGTTCGTCAAGATAAATATTTTTTTATCTTTGCTTTCTCGGGTATAGGCAATAACCTCATCTGGAACATCCTCTATTTGCTGAATAGTACCCAATCTTAAGGCCTCACTTAATTCGCCTGCTTGTCTCAGCTGAATCATTTGTTGATAAAAACCAAATACGCTGTTATTTTCGGCATTTATTTCCGGATATTCTTCTGTCATGGCAAGCCAAGGTGTTCTACTTGTAAAACCACCGTATTGCTCATTATTCCACGGGAAAGGTGTTCTTGTATTGTCCCTACTGCGAAGATTAACAAAATGAAGTGCCTCCGCTTCCGTAAAACCTTCTTGAATCGAACGATGATAATTATCGACACTGGAAATATCGTTAAACGAAGTAATACTCGTTCGGGTAAAATTCTTCATTCCCAGTTCCTGCCCTTGATAAATAAATGGGGTACCACGCAGGAAAAAATACATCATTCCTAATGTTTTAGCTGTTTCTGCCGTTTGCCATTTCTCTTCCTTTATCATTTTAGACAGTGCTCGCGGTTGATCATGGTTTTCAATAAAATTCGCACCCCATCCGGAAACTTGAATGGCATGTTGCGACCGGAAAAGCAGTTCCTTAAATTCCTTTACTGTCCAGTTTGTTCTTTTAAACCAGTCAGAACCAGATTCAACATCAATATCAGCATAGTGGAAGTCAAAAATCATTGAGAAATAGCCGTCTTCACCAATAAAATTGTTATAGTCATTGTAGTCTACACCCGGTGCTTCGCCGATTGTTACTGCATCAAATTTAGCAAAAGTATTCTCCTTTAATTCTTTTAAAAACACTTCAATTCCCGGACGATTCCGAGTCTTAAATTTGCATGAAACCAGCCCGTCCACACCATCTGCAGGAAGACTTGCATAATCACTGTCTTTTTTAATAAAAGTAATGGAATCAATCCGGAAGCCAGCAACACCTTTTTCAAGCCAGCGATTAATCATCGCGTATAATTCCCTGCGCATTTCTTTGTTTTCCCAATTTAAATCGGGCTGTTTTTTATCAAATACATGTAAATAGTACATTTCTTCACCTGGGACTTGCTCCCAAACTGAACCACCGAAGACTGATCGCCAATTGTTCGGTGGATTCCCATCTTTTCCGGGTTTAAAAATATAATAATTACGGTACTTGCTATGTGGATTGTTTAGAGCCTCCTTAAACCAAGGATGTTCATCAGACGTATGATTGATCACCAAGTCCAAAATCAGTTTCATGCCTCTTTTATTCGCTTCTTTTAAAAGTTCATCAAAATCAGCCATCGTTCCGAATTCAGGATTTATTTCTTCATAATCAGCAATGTCATAACCATTATCAATCATCGGCGATTTAAAGATCGGACAAATCCAAATCATGGTCACGCCGAGACGCTTCAAGTAATCCAGTTTTGCTGTAATTCCTTTCAAATCTCCTATTCCATCTCCATTTGTATCATAAAAGCTTTTTGGATAAATTTGATAAACAATTTCATCCTGCCACCATTTCTTCTCCATTAATTTACACTCCCTGTTGTAACTCTACTGATTTTGGTGTTATGGAATCGATTCCACATTTATTATTTTACGGAACCGATTCCGTAAAATATATTTTTAGTCTAGCAGAGAAAAATTGATTTTGTCAACGCTTTCTTTCATAAAAATTTGGTATCCAATCTTAATGACCTTCTTTTGTACCTCTTTCCCAGTAAGCATGACAACATTTTTGGCAGCAATACTTCCGGCATGCTTATAATCATATTGAATCGTCGTCAGGCTTGGACTTAAGTAGTTCGAAATTTGGTGGCCGCCAAATCCTGTAATTGAGATATCTTCTGGAATACGCAGTTTCTTGTTATGAATCGCATTCATTGCACCGATAGCGATGTTATCTGTCGCGCAAATGAGAAGCTCAGGCTGTTTTTCTTCTAATAATTCAGCCGTTTTTTGCTTGGCACTTTCAATGGAGAAGTCCGTATAATAAGTTGTGATTCTGCTGTGTTTCCCTTGTTTCAAGCGGTCGATAAAACCGTTTTTACGCAAAAGCCCCACAGCTTCATCATCTTCAGTTACACCAAGATAGGCAATTTCAGAAAAATCATATGTCGCTAGTTGGCTGGCTAAATCATACGCTGCCTCATAATCTTTATAAATAATGCAGTTAAGATTTTCAGCGTATTGACCAATAACAATCACAGGAACATCTATTAAATAAATCGTTGATATATGTTCTTCAGACAGATTAGTAGCAAGAAATATGATACCTGATACCTTCAATTTGGCGAGGCGTTTCAGGTATTCAATTTCACTTTTAGCATTCATATTGGTATTTTCGATTAAAATATTATAATTTAACCGCTTAAGTTCTTCATCTATCCCCTGTAAGGTTGTTGTTACAGAATAAGAATCGAACCTTGGAATAATGACACCAACTGTTCGATTACTTTCGGAGCGAAGACTTTGCGCATATGAATTAGGAATATATTCAAATTCTTTAATTGCTGCTTCGATTTTTTCTTTTGTCCGTTCACTGACATAGCCATTATTTAAATATCTAGAGACGGTGCTTTTGGCAACCCCGGCTTTATTGGAAATATCACTAATCGTAGCCATTGTAACCTCCCTTTCACAGATTGAAGTCATCTAATATATCATTATATAGAATAATTCCTGGTTTTTCATTCATAATGGGTACATGGTAATACATAAAGCAGCCTTCCCGCACTATTTATAAAAGAGCATACGTGATACATGCTCTCTCTTTATATTAATCATCACTCAAATTCATATAAAAATTTTATCGAATGATTCAGTGGATCCTTCATTTTTAAAAACGGCTTCTCCTTATCTTCCAAGGTAAATATCCCATTAATAAGTGGTTTTACATCAATTATAGCTTCTTCGATATACTGTAATCCAGCTGACCATTCATATCCCGGGAATGGGGTGGAATATGACATCCAGGATCCTCTTATTTCAATCTCTTTTCTTAAAATTTGCTCAAATACTTTTGGCGAAAAATCTACTTCATTATTTGCGGTGCCAATATAAACGACTTTTCCAATATGATCAACAATTTCAATACTTTGGACTTGTGTTTGTGCAACCCCAGCAGTTTCAAATACAATTTCTGGTTTTTTATGATTGGAAAAGTACTCATTTAAATCTACTTCGTTCGAATTAATAGTATTTGTTGCACCCAATTTATTGGCCACAGCCAATTTTTCAGAGTTTAAATCTATCACAGTAATATTACCTGCACCCCTTGCTTTTAAAACTAAGAGTGTCATCATTCCAATCGTTCCAGCACCAAAAATTACTGCCTCACTACCGGCGCAAAAATGCACCCTCTCGACACCGTGCAACGCAACCGTTAAAGGTTCTATAAGGGCTGCTTCCTTCATACTAACCTTATCCGGAATAGAAAGAAGATTTCTTTCATCAACAGCAACATATTCGGCCATTGCACCATTCTGTCTTGAGCCTATAAAACCGTATTGACTACAATGAGCAGGCCTCCCATGTTTACAATTTTCACAATGACCACAAGGAACTAATGGTGCCACCGCCACGCGATCTCCAGCAGAAAATGAATGTACATTTTTCCCTATTTCTTCAATTACTCCTGAAAACTCATGACCTAATATTAAGGGAAAGTAATGCACTTTCCCTTTAAAATAGCGGTCCAAATCAGAACCACAGACTCCACAGTAGGATACTTTTACAAGTACTTGATTATCGGATATAGTTGGTTTTTTTATATCTCTTATTTTAAATGTTTGTTTATCTTCTAATGAAAGTGCCTTCATTCAGATTCATCTCCAATTGCATTTTCGAAATAAATTTTATTTCGCTTAAACTGAATATACGTGAATATAATGGACAAAACATACAGGCCACCAATGATTATTAATGGAACGATATGCTCTAACGAAAATAATTCGCTTAAAACAAAAGTTATCGGACTACCACCTTGGTCTAATGAAGCAACCTGACCGCCTTCCACGGATCCTGCTTGTTGCGCAAGTTTTGTGTGTAAACCTATCGTCATATTCGCAATCCAAATGGTAATAATCATAATGAACGTTCCGGAGAAAAGTGTTCTGAACAGATTCCCTTTATGAATACCTACAGCCATGGAGATAAAGAATCCGATTGTTGCCAAATCTCCAAATGGCAGTACTTCATTTCCAGGCATAAGGACAGCTATAATTAAGGTTAACGGAACAAATATTAAACTAGCGGCTACAACTTGCGAATTTCCCAATAACAGCGCCGGATCAAGCCCAATATAGTATTCTTGACCCTTGAAACGTTTATCTAGAATACCTCGGGCTGCATCTGCTATTGGCATTAGACCTTCCATAATAAATTTAACTACAGTTGGCATAAGAACCATAACCGCACCCATTTGAATGGCTAATTGTAAAATTTCCGAAACGGGATAACCAGCAAGAAATCCAATTACTACACCTAGAACTGCACCAATAACTACAGGTTCACCAATCACCCCAAACTTTTCTTCAATTTTATTAGAATTAATATCTATCTTCTTTATGAAAGGTATCTTATCCATAATCGCATCAATGACAACTGCAAATGGTGCCGACCATGTGCCACTGCCATGGGGTATAGCGATTCCTTCTAAGCCAAAATGATTTTTCGTAACCGGTGCAAACCAGTCACCAAGCTTATAAACAAAAGCTGCATGAATGACAACTCCTAATATACCTATCCAAAAGCTATTCGTAACCAAATATAAAATAGCTCCAGTGAAAGTCATATGCCAAATATTCCAAATATCCACGTTTACAACCCGAGTCATTTTAAAAACCAGCATTAGAATATTTACCAAAATAGCTATAGGAATTGCTATTGTACCAATTGTCGAGGCCCAAGCCATTGGCGACGACCCAGGCCAACCTACATCAACAACGGATAATCCTAAGTTAAATCTTTCAGCCATATCTTCTGCTGCGGGTCCTAAATTATCTGTTAACAACCCAATAACTAAGTTGACCCCAACAAATCCCACTCCGACCATAATGCCGGCACGAAGAGATTTCCCTAGACCTTGCCGTAGAATTAATCCCAAGATTAAAATAACCAGGGGTAACATAACTGTTGGACCAAGATCTAGAATATAATCAATAACAGCCATTTTTATCTCCCCTAATACCTTATTTTAAATTATCAAGTACTTGTTGATCTGTTTTATCGATACCTACTCCGGAGATATATGCTATTCCATGGATAACTGGTACACCATAATCACGATCTACTTTTGCTGTTGTGACAATTAAATCAGCACTATCGGCTTTGGATGACAGTTCGCTAACCCGACATTGCTGCACATCCGCGTCAATGTTATTTTCCTTTAACAAATCTTTTATTTTGTTTGCCGCTACTGTAGATGTTGCTACAGCTCCACCACATGCCACTAATACTTTTTTCATTTCTCTTCCTCCTTCACGTGATTCAGTTTCTCAACCATAATCTTATAAACTTCATTTCTATCAGAAGCGTTCATTATTTTCTCTACAAATGATACATCCTGGATCATTTGAATAATGTTTTGTAATGCCTTTAAATGCTCATTACCATTGGCAAAACAGAGCAAGATCACTAGTTTTACATCCATCACATCTTCTGCCGAACCGCCCATCACACCAAATTTAACTGGATTCTCCAATGTCATAATACCAATTTTATTCCTCCGGACGTAACTTGCGTCTGTGTGTGGAATCGCAATGCCGACAGGTTCTACTGGGACACCAGTGGAAAATTCTTTTTCCCTGCTCAACAATCCTTCAATATAATCATCATTTGCATATCCTTTTTTAATCATAGTAGATCCCATTTTCTCAAAGACATCTGAATAACTTGAGGCATTCGCATTCGTAAAAATCAGGTCTAAGTCTAATAGATTATTCAACGTTTTCGCTCCCTTCCGCAGTTACTACAAATACGTTTTCCACTTTGGTTTCCAAATTTTTTAATGTTGCTAAATCTGTCTTGTCGTCCGTTATTAGAACATTGATATCATCTAACGAAGCAACTTGATTCATTGCAACCGTATTAAATTTTGAGTAATCTGCCATCATGATGCTCATTTTGGAATGTTGTATCATCAATTTGGAAATATCTGATTCACCCATATGAAAATTCGTTAAACCGGCCTCAGGATCAACACCACCAATTCCAAAGAAGCCTTTATCAACGTACAAATTTTGCAATACACGATGTGCAATAGGTCCATACAGTGATTTTTCATTTTTACGAATGGAGCCACCGATGAGTACAATTTCAAAGTCCGTAAAATTGCTTAACTCAATTGCTATTGGCAACGATGCGGTGATAATCGTTAAATCTTCCATGGCCAAAATTTCATTCACAAAATAGGAAGCAGTAGTTCCATAATCAATATATATGGTATCCCCATTTGAGACGAAATCAGCCGCTTTTTTTGCTATACAACGTTTTTCACTATCATTTATATTTTTCCTGTTTAAATAATCGGTTTCATGATTAGCCTTGGATAATATCGCCCCACCATGAACTTTTTGAATTAATCCCTGCTCTTCCATGTCATATAGGTCTTTACGAATGGTTTCCCTTGATACATCAAAAGACTTTGTTAGTTGTGATATTTTAACTGATCTTGTTTCATACAACATTTTTAATATTTCACTTTGCCTTTCATGTGGGAGCAATCTTAATCACCGTTCCTTTCTCGGTTGCAATCGTTTTCTATACATAGAATAAACCAAATGATAAATAAATGCAATATATTTATTTGCATTTCATATCTTAATGCAAATTTTATATTTGCGTTTAGGTTGGATTTAAACTATTATGTAAGCATAAGGAAATAAAAACATGCAAAATTAAATTTTTTCATTAATGGGGGAATTATTATTGATACATGTAGTTTGTCCAAATCCAGCTCTTGATCGAACCATTTTTTTAAATGAATTTAAACCAAATAACGTCAATAGGTCTAATTTGTCAATAGATCTACTTGGTGGAAAAGGCTTTAATGTTATACGTTCTTTTCTGATACAAGATCAACCCTCTTTTGTTGTGCATAGTTTTTTAGGAGGTTACACGGGGGATTATTTGCGAACTCTTATTTCTAGAAATGGGATAAAAAATATAACTACTCAAATAAAAGGGACGAGTAGAATTTGCTCTATTATAGTTGATGAGAAACTGAACCAAGCTCACGTCATTAATGAAGGTGGCCCAAGCATCCAGGAAGAGGAGAAGCAGGAGTTTACTGATAATCTATTAAACAAAGTTAAACCAGATGACTTTGTTATATTTTCTGGATCCCTTCCACAAGGATTAGAAGAAGACTTTTACTATTCCTTAATCAGTCAATTACAGCACGTGGGGGCTAAATGTATTTTGGATAGTAGCGGAAACTATCTTGATGAGGGAGTAAAGGCAAACCCATGGTTAGTTAAAGTAAACGAACAAGAATTTTTTGAACTCATAGGCAAGTCTGAGGATGCAATAATTAATAGCAACCTAGCAGATGAACTAAAAAATATTGAACTATCTTCACACGTTGTTGTTACGCTTGGTAGTGAGGGCTGTATAGCAAAATTGGACAATACTTTGTATCAAGTATCATTACCGAAAATAAAAGCTAAAAACCCTACCGCATCTGGAGATATATTTTTGGGTGCTTTAATAAAAGCAATTGCAAATGGAGAGTCACCCGTTAAGGCATTAAGAATGGCCAGTACCTACTCATTATCCAACTGTTTATATTGGTATCCGAACATTGCCATCTCGGATGTGGAGTCTTACAAAAACCATATAAAAATTTTTACTATTGGAGGCTAAAATTATGAAACTATCGCCCGGAAAACAAAAAGGTCTAGAGCATATTTCGAATGCAAATAATATTATTCTGGCAACAGCCATGGACCAAAGAGGCTCACTAGGAAAAATGATCCGCTCATTGAATGAAAATATCACGTATGAAAATGGATTACGTGCATTTAAACAAGGGGTTAGTGAGGTATTAGGTAATCAATCATCATCCTTACTTCTTGATCCGGAATATGGATGGGATGCCGCAGAAAAGCTAAACAAAGAAATTGGTCTGATCATGGCCTATGAAAAAACTGGCTATGATGCAACAGAGAAAGGACGCTTACCAAATTTAGTAGATCATTATTCTGTCCAAGATCTGGTCAAAGCGGGCGCCAATGCTGTGAAATTACTTGTTTATTATGATCACAAAGAAGATGAAGAAATTAATCAAACAAAGAAAACATTGATCAAACGTGTAGGTGATGAGTGTAAACAAAATGATGTCCTATTCATTTTGGAGCCCGTTTCATACAGTTCTGAGGGACTTGATTCCAAAGGTAGCGAATTTGTCAAGAAAAAACCTGCAATTGTGGAATATTTTATGGTAGAATTCTCAAAGGAAATATACGGTATTGATGTATTAAAAGTAGAAGTACCAGTTCCAATATTCCATATTGAAGGCTACAATCAATACAATAATTATGACCCGATTTTCAGTAAAGATGAGGCAGCAAAACTTTATCGTTCCTGTTCAGAAAAAAGTCGCCTCCCATTTATTTATTTAAGTGGTGGGGTAACAAACGAACAATTTATCGACACGTTACACTTTGCCAAAGAAGCCGGAGCCAAGTTTAGTGGTAGCTTATGTGGACGAGCAATATGGAAAGAGGGAGTTGAACCATTTGCTAAAGAAGGCAAGGATGCTTATTATGAATGGTTAAAAACAACAGGATCTAAAAACCTGAATAAAGTGATGGATACCATTAAGGAGACGGCAACGCCTTGGTCGTGAGGTATGGGATAAGCTTGTCCGGTTTCTAAGTCTCTTTTTATTATATAAAGGATGAACAGAGGGATGTTTGATCTTCATATCGAACATCCCCGAGTTTTCGCTCAAGTAACTCTTCTCCAGTCTTCATTTTTTTATAATCCAGTTCGTTTATTGATCGAATTCGGTACAAGTTCAATCGAGTAAAGCAAGAAGGTTGATCAAGCTAAGTATAAAATTAATAATGGAGGCAGTTTCCGTTAGTTAATAAATGTATTAACGGAAACTGCCTCTGATAAAATCACCCTTCAATTTCAATTTCCAGCTGATACCTTTCCTCACCCAGACCGCACATCCGTCATATCCCTCACGCCATTACTCAGCATATAAAATCCTAAAACAATCATTGTAATGGTAATTCCCGGTGCCAGGGCATACCAAGGGCTCGTGCTTAAGTACTCTTGGGATTCCTTAAGCATATAGCCCAAACTCGGGTCTGGAGGCTGTACGCCAAGACCTAAATAGCTTAATGATGCTTCTGCCAATAGAGCGATGGCAAAAGCTACGGAACCAGCAACAATGAGCGGAGAATAAATATTTGGCAAGATTTCTCTGAACACAATTTTAACCGGGTGTAAACCAATGGACTTTGCCGCTTCCACATACTCCAATTCTTTTTGTTGCATAAAACCGCTTCGTGCAATTCTGGCGATACCAGGGGTTGCCAAAATCCCGAGTGCAATGGATGTATTCAGAATACCCGTTCCAAAAACTGCCACAATCATGATTGCTAGAATGATTCCCGGAAATGCCATGAGTCCATCAATACACCGCATCATAATTTCATCGATCCAGCCACCCTTATAGCCAGCAATTCCGCCAATGAGAGTTCCTAGAATGAGTCCCATGGTAACTACAATTGCCCCGACCAAAAATCCGGTTTGCGTACCAACCATGACCCGGCTTAAAATATCCCTGCCAAATTTATCGGTGCCAAACCAATGCGTGGCACTAGGGCCCTGTAGTTTATCACTCACATGCATCGCGTTCACATCATAGGGCGTATAAAAAAAGCTGATGATCATCAAACATATAAAGAAAAGAAGAATACTGCCGCCAAATATAAGGTTAACGTTCCTGAATTTCTTTCGCATAACTACAATCTCCTACCTTAAGCGAATCCTGGGATCTAAGATGGAATAACAGATGTCTACCAAAAAATTGGTGATAACGACAACAAATGCGATATACAGTACAACCCCTTCTATCACGGGGAAATCGCGGTAATTGACCGAGGTGATTAGCAACCGGCCAATACCTGGGAGCGAGAATACTTGTTCCACGACAATCGTTCCTGCAACAACTTCCGCAATAATCAAGCCAAACACTGTCAAAATAGGAATCATGGCATTTTTTAGCACATGCTTATAAAGGATAATTTTTTCCGAAATCCCTTTACTCCGGATGGTGCGCACATAATCTAATTTTGATTGCACTAAAATCGCATTCCGAATATAGCGAAAACTGATAGCAATTTGCGGGATGGCTATGGTAAGTGCTGGCAGGAACAAGGAGCGCAGAGCACCCGAAACACTCTCGCTCCAGGGCACATATCCACCCGTAGCAAACAGCTGAAAGGTGATACCAAACAGTAAAATGAATAGTATCCCAACGAAGAAACTGGGAACCGCCATCCCGAGCTGTGTAAATGATGACAGGAATAAGTCACTGGCCTTATTCTCCCGTTTGGCGGTGTAAATGCCAAGCGGGATGGAGACAATAACGACAATCATGAGCGACATAAATGAAAGCGACAGAGTAACCGGCAACCGCTCCATGATCAAATCCAATACCGGCCGGGAAAATCGCAATGACGTTCCCATATCTCCTTGTAAAAAGCCTGCTACCAAATGGAGATATTGTCTATATTTAGGCTCATCCAAACCAAGTTGCTTCGTCATTGTTTCAATCTGCGCCTCATCAGCATCCGGCCCCAGCATCACCCTTACAGGATCCCCCGGCAGAATTTGAAAAACAAGAAACGTAATCAAGGAGATCAGGACAAGTGTTGCAAACAATAAAATAAATCGTCGAATAACATAGGCCACCGATTACCCCTCCCTTCTAAAATATAATTTGGTGATAGTCCTGTTGTTAGGTTGATGTTTCTTAGAATTAGGTTGATGCGCACAGCCCCAGAATCGATATTTTCTCAAATTCCGTAGATGCCCGCTTTTCCATGGTCGATGTTTCTCTGTATTCGGTTGATGTTCACAAATTCTTGGTCGATGTTTCCATGAATTCGGTTGATGACCGCATTTCCTCGGTCGATATTTCTTTCCATCCGGTTGATATCCACCATCTCCCGGTCGATGTTTCCTCAAATTTGGTTGATGCCTGCATCCCGGCTGGTACACACATCCTTCCAGACAGGTTTATTTTGGTTTGATTTCTGACATGTCCAGGTAGAAGATCGGGTATTTTTTAAAACCTTCCAAGTTATGCAGTCCCCATAGTGTTTGATAATCACAGATAAAGACAGCTGCTGCTTGTTCAGTCAGGATTTCCTGGGCTTGTTTGTACATATCGATACGTTTTTCTTCGGATGGTTCAACCAATGCATCGTCCATGAGCTGGTCATATTCCGGATTGTCAAAATTCGTGAGGTTTCGGCTGCTTAACTTGGATGAGTAGCGTCCCAAAATTTCATACGGATCGAGTTTCCCGGTAAAGTCAATTAAGGTCATGTCATATTGTTTATCCGTATACACATTCTCCAACCATGTTGCCCATTCAACCACTTTGATCTCCACATTAATACCTATTTTTTTCAATTGTTCAGCAACCACTTGAGCTGACTCCGAATACACATCATTATGGGATGAAACAGTTAAGGTAGTTGAAAAACCATCCGGATAACCCGCTTCAGCCAACAGCTTTTTCGCTTTATCCACATCGTAATCATAGTAATCTACCAAATCTTCCTTATAATATGCCCCCATTGCCGGACTCATATTGGAACCAACCTTCGTGGCATGCCCGGAGAATGTTGCCTCGATGATTTGATCCTTATCAATCGCATAATTGAGCGCCTGTCGTACTTTCACATCATTAAATGGTTTTTCCGCATTATTAAGACCCAATAAAAACACCGAGTTATTGTTTTGCTCAATAATGGAATAATCGTCACCTAACTCTGCGGTCTTATGCTCCGGTACATCGGATATATCAATTTGGCCGGATTGCAAATTTAAGAATGCCGATGAATCATCAACCTGGAATGCAAACGTGACCTTGTCCAAATATGGGATGCCATCTTTCCAGTAATCATCGAATTTTTCCAATACCAGATTATTTTCCGGATTGTATTCCACAAATTTGAATGGACCTGTTCCAATCGGGCTATCATTATGGTGTTCCTCATTGGCTTTTGGAATAATGGCAGCATTTTTTCCTGTGAGCTTATTCAAAAAACTTGAATTTGGTTGTTTCAACTTAATGACGACTGTTTTATCATCGGGTGTATCAACCTTTTTGATATCGGTAAAATCCTCTGATAACGGTTCTCCTGTTTCTTTTCCGGTGATGCGATTAAATGAATAGACGACATCTTCCGCGGTAACCGGTTCATTATTATGAAATTTCACGCCATCACGTAATGTAAATGTATAGATAAGTCCATCATCCGACACCTCATATTTCTCAGCAATGCCGGGTTCCACGCCACCTTCTGTCGTTGGGTTCATCAAACCTTCAAAAACATTCAGCATCATACGGTCGGTAATCGATGCCTCGGCCTTATGCGGGTCAAGAAAATCCGGGTCACTGTTAATGCGAACCGTGATTTCTTTTTTCTTGCTTGCATCGCCACCACTTTCCTTACTCGAACAGCCACTAATCATGAAACAAAAAAGAAGTATCCCGATCAATAGCATCACGTTTTTCCGCTGCAAGGTCAACACCTCTTATTTTTCAATTTTTTTGCCTGCTATCAATACGTTGCAGTCAGCCATGTTCACTCGTTCTGTTGTGCTTACAATCATTTACCGTTTCCATCTCTTAATCATGATAGTGTTCAGACAATCGTATACAGGCTATTTAAAAATCTACTTCACATCTTGATACGACGGAATTCCGGGAATACCTTCTGCATGTTTGATGGCACTAACGATGGCTTGTTCCATTGCTTTTGCCGCCATCGTGCCAATGAGGTCAGTTGTTACCCGTTTGCCACCGGTTGCCAGGACAAAAATGGTGTCGCCGTCTTGCATGGTATGTACCGGGAAAATCGTTCTCGCATAGCCATTGTGAGCCATTTGCGCCACTTTCCTTGCTTGTGCTTTTGTCAGTTCAGCATTGACAGCAATCACCCCAATTGTCGTGTTCGCACCTGGCAAGATACTTTGTCTTGAATGATGCTGCATAAATTCCAGACTGTCGATGAGCTTTTCTTCCTTCCTGTCATACGGTCCGGCAAGTATCTCGCCAGTTTCTGGGTCGCGCACATCACCGAAAGCATTGACAGCAACAACAGCACCGACAACGACGCCATCACCCAAATCGATAGAAGCCGTACCAAGTCCACCTTTCATGCAGTTTTCAAGACCAGTAATTTTGCCCACCGTTGCACCACATCCAGCGCCAACATTCCCCTCGGAAAAATCATGGATCGCAGCTTTTTTTGCCGCCTGATAACCCATTTGTTTGTCTGGGCGGATATTCCCATTGCCAACGGGTAAATCAAATAAAGCAGCGGCAGGTACAATCGGAACTTTTGCAACCCCAACGTCAAGACCAATATCATGTTCCTCTAAATACTGCATGACTCCTGATGCGGCATCGAGTCCGAATGCACTGCCACCGGTTAAAACAATCCCATGCACCTCATTAACCGTGTTTACAGGATCCAGCAAATCAGTTTCCTTGGTCCCTGGTGCAGAACCCCTAACTTCAACACCGGCACATGCACCGTTTTCCGTTAAGACGACGGTACAGCCTGTGACTGCATCAGTATTTTCTATATGACCAACCTTTATCCCTGGAACATCGATGATGCTTCCTTTTTTCATTGGGCAACCTTCTCCTTTTTCGTTTCTGATTTTTTATTGTGCAGATGACAGGCAACCGAACGACCTGTTCCGATGCCTTGGAGCACTGGTCTTTGCTGTTTACAAATATCCATTGCCAGCGGACATCTTGTCTGAAACGCACATCCCGATGGCGGGTTCGCTGGACTTGGCACTTCTCCATCCACCCCGGCAACTCCTCCAAGCGAACGTAAAGATGACTATTTACAGCCCCATGTCCACCCAGTGGAGGCAAGCGCTATCTTTCCGTGGTAAATTTCCTTGGCCTGATGCAATAAATCTTGATGGTCTCCATAATGCGGCAAGTGGGTTAACAGCAGCTCCGATACGTCGGCATCATTTGCCAATTGCCCAACATCCACGCTATTCATATGACCCATTGGCAAACCATCCTGTTCCTGGTACAAACTGCATTCACTAATCAGCAAATCCGCCCCCTTGGAAAACGCAACAAGTTCGGGGAACATACTTGTATCCGCTGTATATACAACAACCGTATCTCCCGCTGTAATCCGCATGGCATAACAAGTAACCGGATGCTTGGTTTCGATAAATTCAATCATGAACGGACCAATTTTTAACGTCTGATCCGGATCATAAGCAATCCCTGTTGTCGCGTTTTTATATGTAAGATGGTTAAACTTGTCGCTGTCCAGGGCATGCCCGTATATTGGGAGACTTTCCATATTCGATTTAAGATATGTCTTCACCAGCCGACCGAATTGTAGCGGACCAATATCTGCCACATGGTCGTGATGATAATGGGAGAGTAGCACCGCATCAAGCTCCTCCACATTGATAAAAGCCTGCAATTGAGCAAGTACGCCACTGCCACAGTCAAGTAATAAATGGAAACCATCATGTTGCAACAGATAGCCTGATGTTGCCTCTTTTACTCCGGGAAAACCGCCCCAATAACCAATTACTGTTACTTTCAAGATGCATTCTCCTTTGCTTATGTTACGTATATTTTATCCCTTGACAGCCAGTTCGTCCACCAAAATTCGTTCCCATTTTCAAATTTTCAGTCGAAAGTGGTACACAATTACAATCCATAGAAATGTGGAAAATCCCGATACAGCAGTGCGCATGATATCACTGTATATAAAAAACAGCGAAATTCCAAAAAGGAAAGGTGCACATTGTCATGCACACCTTAAAAGTTTGGGCTGTTGATTAGCACTGTTTCCCTCATGAAATTTGCCGGTGATTCACTTTTTAGTAGTTTCCATGTCATCATTTTTCATTGTAAGAAATATGAGCGTTCCCAAAAGAAATAACGTTACTCTTGTAGCATCGGGAATTCCGTTCCAGTCCGCATTCATCCACATACCGAACCATTCGCCTGCAATAGCCTGAAACCCCAGGAACCATAGGGCAAGGCCTGCCGTTAAACCAATCATACCCCATAATTTTGACTGATGAAAAGCTGCTGGATCACTTTTAAGATGTCGCAGCATGTTAATTCCACCTACCCAACAACTCACCATAATGAAAGCCTCAATCAAAATAATGAGAATATAACCAATGTGATGTATGGTTTCGTTTGTGATGGCTCGATACATAATATCATCGTTAAATGTCTCATCCATGCTTAACACATGCGTTACAAATTCAAAGTTGGTGTAGTAGTCAGTAACATTGCCCAAAACAACAAGTGTTGCAAAAACAGCAAAAGATAAAACCAAAACACTTTTCGATATTCTAATACCGAGACCAAAAGTGAACCTTCTCATATCCATTCCCCCATTTCACTTTAATGGGTATTCAACAGATAACTTGTCCTAGTACAGAAATACAAATGTGGATTTGGCGGCGCGCCTTGCCACTAAAGGGGAACAACTAATGCGGATTATAAAAAGACAGCCCTTATCAGTTGAATTTTAACCGGGCGACCTTTTTGTTAAGGTATATTTAAAAATACATTTAAACGGATTACAATTCATATATGGATGGCTATTATTAGATGTTGGTCTTTGGATGGCATCTTTTTTATCAGACATCTATTTCATGGGGGGTTAACCTGTGGGTCAGTTTAGGATAAGTACCTTTTTAAGATATACACACTTTCTTCTTACAAATTTCTATAAATTTGTCCTCTATTTCCTATTCTTACTACATAAACAATTAGTTCATCATCAAAGATTTCATAAATAATCCTTATATCTCCTAACCGTTTGCGATATAAGTTGTAATTCGTTAATTTTTTAATGTTAGATGCCTGTAGCGGGCTTTCTGCGATTTCTAACAATGCATTGGTCACTCTCTTTTTATTCTTTGGATCTAACTTTTTTACAAACTTGGAGGCATCTCTACTTAATTCTAATCGAAACATTAGTCAGATTCCTCCAATTCCTTTAATAATGTATCAAGTGAAACAGTCCTTCCCTCCTCAAATTCCTTCCTAGCGCGCCTTATGTCCGCTATCTCCTCATCCGTTAGTGGCTCGTCATCTTCCGGTATCATTTCTAGGATAAGCTTCTCAAATTCACTTAATTTTTCTGCCGGAACGGTCTCAATAAATCTTTTAATTACCTCTCTTTTCATCGCCATTTTTATCACTCCTTGCAGTTATTATAGCACAGTTTATGAATATTTTCCCTCACTAAATACCGAGCATCGGAAAAGCCTTCAGTTTTTCCTAAGTTTGGCTACAAAAATCTCCAAATACAGTCATAGCAAGGATTTAGGGCTTTAACACAAATATTGTAATCCTAAATCGTGATTTTAGCCATTTTAAAACTGGTGTGACAGGCTTTATAAAGTCTTTTTTGTTTGGGACTACAAACCTTTATTGATATGGAAAAGCACTGTCATATCAGTAACTAGAAAATGTCACCACCAAACTCGGCTATTTACAAAACTTAATAAATTGCTGTCACTACATTAACTACAATCGAGTTATCCAACTCTTTAGTAACTATCAAATTGACAACTCATTTCTCGTACATGAGCCACAAGAAAGGTCCTGTTCCTTTTTTCCTTGAAGTGCTACACTTAAGATATGTCTAACACGTCTTTTCAAGGAGGGCTTTCATGAAGAAGATGAGCTTTGCCATCGCGGCGTTCATAGCGTTTGTTATTGCATGCTGCGCTAAGATTTATCGGGAAACACATTATTTCAAACTTAAGCGGGTTACATTTAACAGCAGTAAACTTCCAGCGGGATCCAGCTTTACGATTTTGCAAATGACCGACCTGCATAACCACAATTTTGGATCCAACAATGAAACATTGATCCATACCATTAAATCATCCAACGCTGACATTATTGTGTTGACTGGCGACGTGATTGATAGAACAACGAAGAATTTAAAATATGTTTTTTCGTTAATCGATGAGCTGACTGCAATCAATCAGAATGTTTTCTTTGTATCTGGCAACCATGAGTGGGCAAATGCACTTTCAGAAGAATTTTTCAATGGTCTGCACGAACGTGGCGTTATTATCCTGGATAATCAGAACACGCAAATCACAAAGGATATGATGACCCTTCATATAGCTGGCGTCGGTGATGCTTCAACAGAACATGAAGATCTCCATCAAGCCTTTCATCAAATTGGCGATGATTACTATACCATTTTGCTGTCTCATTCACCCGACATTACCGAAACTTATTATGCTATACCGGCCGATCTGATTTTGAGCGGGCATACGCATGGGGGACAGGTTCGTTTTCCTTTTATCGGGGCATTGGTGGCACCAGGTCAGGGATTTTTCCCGAAACGTACGAAAGGAACATACACAATTGAGCCGAATCGGTATCTGTATATTGACAGCGGGCTTGGCACGACCAGACTGCCAGTGCGATTTTTAAACCAAAGTCAGTTGAGTTTAATTACGATCGTTGGAAGTAAATGAGGGATATGAAAGAAAAGTAAACATTAGGAAAACAATGGGGACAAAGCATTTCCGGCCTTTTCCAAATAATAACTTTTTAAAAAGGACCTGCATCCTGAATCGATGCAAGTCCATATTTCCCTTATCTCACAAATGTAAAGACTTCATTAGCAATATCTGTGTTCTCAATCAAACCGGAAAAACGCTCACTATGTGGTCCATATGCGTAGACTGGTACATCAACACCAGTATGTCCGCCTGTTGTAAATCCAATGCCCGCTCGTTCATTAAATACATCTGAAATGGCTTGGTGCAGTGTATCAACGTCTTCCGTAGCAGCAGCTTTTTTCACATCTGTTAATTCCGTATCAGTTAAGTCAAATGTTACATATTTATTGAGAATATATTCAACCGATGCTCCATCAATTATTTGTTCAGCCATATACTCCGGGGTACGTTTTGCTGCTTTAATTGCCTCCGTATCAAAATTATAGTCCCCGTCGCGCCCTATCGATAAACCACCTGTCGAGTGATCTGCTGTCATGATGACTTGGGTATCACCATGCTCCTTTGCGTATGCAATGGCAGCTTGAAACGCTTTTGCGAAATCATCCATTTCACTCATAACACTCACCGCATCATTATCATGTCCGCCCCAGTCGATCTGACTACCTTCAACCATTAGGAAAAAGCCATCCTCATTCTTGTTTAATTGCTTTAGTGCTGCATTTGTCATTTCAGCCAGCGAAGGCGTGGACGGTTCACGATCAATCGCCTTCTTCATTCCTACTTGGGCGAATAAACCTAGTAATCTTGCATTCTTGTTATTATTCATATCTTCAGCGGTGGTAACGTAATGGTAACCATCGTTTTTAAACTCGTTAATTAAATTGCGGTCGTCTCGATCAAAGTTATCTACCCCACCGCCAAGCATAACATCTATCTTATGTTTCCCATCGATCATCTCATCATAATAATCATCTGCAATTTCATCATAATTATCTCGTGATTCGTTATGTGCACCAAAGGCTCCAGGTGTAGCATGGGTAATCTGTGATGTCGATACCAATCCTGTAGATTTTCCATTCTTTTTCGCTGCCTCTAATACGGTTTCCACTGGTTGTTCATTCTTATCAACGGAAATAGCACCATTATATGTTTTGATTCCTGCTGCCATAGCGGTTGCGGCCGCAGCTGAGTCGGTTACATTTTCGTCCTTATCATTGGAGTATGTTTTAGCCATCCCTGTTAAATACTGATCAAAAACGGTTTCTTCCATTTGTTGAGTGGAAGGATTATCTTTCATGTAACGGTATGCTGTTGTATAAGATGGTCCCATTCCGTCTCCAATTAATACAATTACATTTTTAACTTTTTCATTGTCTGGTGATGTATCGTCTGCTTTACTACTAACTGCATCTGAAGTTAACCCGCTTATTCCGATTATTCCGCCGACAGCAAGGATACAAATAACAATAACTACCCATACTTTATTTCGCATGAACATCCTCCTTCGAACTTATAATTGTAATTCTATTATAAGTTATGATTCTATTAATGGAAATAGTAAGTAAGTTGCAATTTTTTGATTTTTCTTGTTGATTTTTGGGGCATTAAGGCTGGGTAAAAATGAACACACTTTGTCGAACGGACTTTAACTAAGGAACAATATTTATGAACGATTGATAAGCATTCTCTATTATACTCATCTCAACGAGGCTTTTCTCTAAATTCCCTATCCTCTTACCTATGCTTTATTTTTTGAAATGCATATGTAACTGTGCAAGGATCGACAGGGAATTTCGTTAGCACCATTTGCCGATAGAAAGACTAGTAAGAAAGATATTAGAATAACAAGCAGCAGACAAGATCGTTATAGGAGGAGGACGGACGCTACTTAAAAAAATCAGGACAATCAATCAAATCCTAACGAAGGGTGGGGATATCTATCAAAACAATTGATATGATTTTAAACGATTTTTTTGCAAGAACAGCATAATCGATTAAAAGAAAAAACATACCGCGATTATGAAGACGTGATCGACTTGTTCCGGGATTATCTCAATATGTATGCTCAAATTACTTAAGTGAAGATGAACTGAAGCAGTGGAAAACACAATTTAAGAAAGACGAAGATAGCTATCCGGATGTTCGGTCCTGAACGAGTGAAAGATACGCTGATTGAGGAATTCCTGAACTATTTCATGATTCGTAAAGTCATGAGTGGAGAGTCATTTATGAAAGTAGCGATACGGGTCATGAAGAATTGAATAAGTGGCTCTTTGAAAATAATTACATCGATCAGGATGAATATGCTAATTTAAAAGATTACTTCGGCGAATCTAATGATCTTCCCACTGTCGAAAAGCTGGCTGACCTGATTTTCGACTATTCAAGAGGTACAACGAATCAACCGTTTGAAGACATACTGGAAGGCTACTTCACCGTTATCGACACCGAGCCGGGCAAGCTCTGGGTGAAAGATACAGTTAGCGGTGAGACGGATATAGGGCCGATTCAGGTATCCAAACAAATATCAGAAATGTGCAAGAAAGGATGGGATATCAATTTTATCATCGGCTTGTCCCAAGGAAAATGGTATATAGTAGAGAGTGGCAACGTGTATCGTTGACGAAGGAGCACTGAGGACAGGATTGCCATGATAAGGGTTTTGGTTCGCTTTTTAACCCTTCCAGGTAACCTTCATCTGCTGTACGCACACCTGCAGGATTGATAATGACCCCTTTCTATCTATGCTGCTGATTTCATTCGGCATGCTTATTGCCTCTATCATATCCGACAAGAATAAAAAGTGAACCCCCATGTGCATTGGTGGGCCTTGAGGGATTACTTTTACCTTTTCCTAACCCCTCCTGCTGGGGTTTGATCTTATTGTAGCTACACCATGTTTGAAGCATGGTGCAGTTTTATTATAGTATATGGTTTTCTAACAAGATAGTACCAAAAATTTGAATTTTGTACACTTGATGCTTATTCAGGATTTTTAATCACGGATTCCTGTGTGTAGGAATGAGTATCTTTATAGTCTTGTGATAATCAAAATGTTTTTCTTTACTCCTTGAATTTTCAACCAAATCAAAATTTACTTCTCTCACCATACAAACAAATGCGCAATCGTTACTAATATAGCACCAACGATATAATGAATGACAATTAGGGGCCAAAACCATTTAACCCATTTGATCCAAGGAATTTTAGCAATGGCCAATGAAGCCATCAAAACGCCGGCGGTTGGGGTAATAGCATTGGATATGCCGTCACCCAATTGGAAAGCGAAGACAGCTGTTTGCCGACTAACTCCCGTCAAATCAGCTAGCGGGGTCATAATAGGCATGGTTAAGGCTGCTTGTCCACTTCCGGATGGAACAATAAAATTTAATAAACTTTGCGTAATATACATTCCCATTGCCGAAAAAGACGTTGGTAATTGGCCAACCAAGCTGGAAACAAAAAACAGAATCGAGTCGATGGTATTACTGTCCTGTAATACCACAAGAATCCCATAAGCCAGCCCAACTACTAACCCCCCAACAATCAGCTCCTTACTACCATTAACAAATGCCTCAGCAATTTGGTTCACCTTTAACTTCCCTATAAAACCAACGATAACTCCCATAAGTAAAAACAAACCGGCAATCTCCATGATATACCAATCAAAAAATGTCACACCAATCGCAAGACCTATAATGGTTAAAATAAGCATTCCAATAATAAGAGACTGTCTTAAATTTAGTGTTTGAGCTTGGTCTTGGACGGAATGCTCAATATTTCGTTGCTGATCCACCTGGTACATCATACTTATCTCCGGACGTTTCCTTACTTTATTCGCATAAATCATAACGTAGGCAATACTAACGGATACAAAAATAAACCAAACAACAAACCGAAAGCCCATTCCAGAAAAAAGTGGCAGTTCAGCTATTCCCTGTGCCACACCTACTGTAAAAGGATTCATAAATGCTGCAGTAAAACCGGCACATGATCCAACAATTACCATCCCAGCACCGACAAGGGAATCAAAGCCAATTTTAATAGCTAAAGGCACCAAAATTAAAATAAATGGGATGGTTTCCTCCGACATCCCGAATGATCCACCTCCTAAAGCGAATAAAACCATCACCACCGGAATCAAATAAATCTCTTTCCCAGCCATTTTAGCGGAAACACTTGCAAGCCCTGCTTCAATTGCTTTGGTAGCATTGAGAATGCCAAAGGAACCACCTACTATGAAAATGAAAAAGATAATCTCGGCACTTTCAACCATTCCTTTATGCACCGCTTGAAAGATGCCAAAAAAAACAACTGGATTTGTTTTAACCGTATGGTAAGTGCCGTCAACTACAACCGTTTCTCCAGCATCATTTAATTCACGTTCGTACTCTCCAGAAGGAATGAAGTAGGTTAACACCACTGTAATGATAATTAAAGCAAATAAAATCACGAAAACATGGGGAAATTCAAATTTCTTTTTCGGTTTATTTGTTTTTTTCTCCTTTAAAACCGATACCTCACTCACCTTACCCTCTCCTTATAAACAAAAATTTCTTACAATATTTTCAAAATAAAACAGGCAGTGATCACTGCAAAAACCTCCTTTTCAAGCAGATATATCACTGTCTGTTCAGGTAAAAAAGTTTGGATTTATTTACTGTTCTCAAATTCCGTTTTGATAGCCTTCAACAATTCTTGATCAGTTATCACGTCATATCCAGTTTTTGCCAAAGATAATACTCCTTCAGAAATAGCTGCCTCCCCATCTTTTGTAACTGTCTTGTCCGCAAACGCTTTGGTATGAAATACAAGACCGGGTTCATTCAACCCTACATATGGATGAATCGATGGAACAACTTGGCTTACATTTCCCATATCCGCAGATCCTGATGGTTTTACTGCAGCATAAACCGGTTGTTGGCTGTATGTTTTTTGGTTTTTGGTAAATGTGTCAGATAACGCCTTGTTTGTGATCATATTGTCATAGCTTAATTCGTAATTAGAAATTTCTACGGATGCACCTGTCATTGCTGCAGCTCCATGCGCGATATTTTTTACCTTTTTGACAACATCGTCCAATACTTTACGCTCATTCGCCCGGACATAGAACTGTGCAACAGCTTTGTCGGAGACAATGTTTGCCGCTTGACCACCCTCGGAAATAATGCCGTGAATTCGAATATCCGATGGTACATGTTCTCGAAGCGCATTAATCCCGTTAAACAGTTGAATAATGCCATCCAAAGCATTAATACCTTCCTCAGGCGATGCCGCTGCATGGGATGCCTTCCCGGTAAAGGAAAATTGAATAGCATCCATGGCAAGCGATGGGCCACTCTCAGAAGAAACGTCGGCAGGGTGCACCATCATGGCTACATCAACACCATTGAATGTTCCCTGTTCACTCATCGGTACTTTCGCGCCACTCGTTTCCTCCGCTGGTGTTCCAAAAACGACCACCTTTCCACCTATTTCTTCTACTTGTTTACGAAGAATAATACCAGCCCCAACTGCCATTGTTGCAATTAAATTATGTCCACATCCATGACCGATCCCCGGCAATGCATCATATTCTGCCAGGTAAGCAACCGTTGGACCGGGCTTCCCGCCAGTAAACTCCGCCTTAAAAGCTGTCGGCCTGTCTACTATCCCTGTTTCTACTTCAAATTCATACGAACGAAGATAATCAACCAATAATTTCATTGATTCATATTCTTCGTCCCCAAGCTCTGGATTGTCATAAAGTTGGTGACTTATGTTTACAAGCTCTTTTTTTATACTTTCGAAATTCTCCATAAGTGTCACAATGATGCCTCCAATTCTGAATAATGTATTTTGGAATTATACCATGATTTGACAAAATTTACGATGGAATTTTCGGTTTTTTTGGTTATTATATCATTTTTTTTGGCAAATATATCGGACCGGGTCGATTAGAATGTGCCGCTGAATTGCTTGATATGTTTGTAGGATGAACTTTAGATGGCTTAGATTCAGAAGCTAAAGTAGTGTTTAGGTGGCTAAAAAAGCCTACATTTCTTCTCTAATAGTGCTAAAACAAGATAGCTGACTTATTACCATGCCATGTTTTTTCATTTCTATTTTGTGCCCTCAATATTGGTTTTTGGATCGTCTTTTATGCATTTTGATAATAAATCCCCTCCCCTGTATACAAGGGAGGGAATCATTTTACTGCCACTTTTTAATCAAAGAATCTGCATCCTTATTTAATTCATTATAAGTCTTTTCGGAAATGGAATCGTTCTCTAGCAGTTGATGAATTAATTGTTTAAAGCTAGTCATATGTTTAACAACCTTCTCACCTTGTTCCTTATTCTCATAATGGCTAACAGCAGTCAAATGAGTTGTTAACAAACGAACATCATTCTCATCATCAAATTCTCCCTCATTAGCCAGACGCTCTATCAATGTTTTTATTTCAGATGCACTAATTTCTTTGGCATCCTTTTCTACGCCGTAACTTAATAAATTTGCGAAAATTCGGTATCCGCCCGGTATTTGATTAGCGATTTGACGGTAGAAAACTAAACTTGTATATAGATAGGTTCCATCCCCATAATCTGCCATTAAAATACCACCATCAAACGGATCTTCTCCCGGATCTGCCATACTCACAAACGTTTCATATCGATCATCCCAGTTCATAGGGAAATACAATCCTCTTTCTTGTACCCAGCCATCCCAGTCATTCTCTGTGATTTTATTTGGATAGTTAAATAATTTATGATCCGGCTGTGTCATGGTAACATCTGAATCCTCATCAGTAACCCGCCATTCAATCGATGGATTACCTATTTCCAATGGATATGGTGGAGTTTCATTTGTATCCCAATTATCCCCCGGTTTATGATACTGAGCGACCACATGTCCACCATTTTTAGCATACTCAAGTAAGCGTTTATTATTTTCTATTAAGTCTGGACGTGATAAATTCGCTCTAATTCCAGTTACAATTGTATCGTACTGACTTAAATCACCTGATTGTAAATCTGTTTCACTTAATTTCGTTACATCAAAACCCACATCAAGTAAATAATCAGCTACCTCATCAAAACCACTGTCAATATAACCGATTTTTAGTGAATCTGGTTTCAATAATTCAAAAGCTGAAACATTTACTGTAGCCGGGTACTGGAAATAAGCGTCGTTAATGTGATCATAGCTTATTTCCTGAACAGATGTATCATATTTTTCATTATCAGACTTAGCAATTGCACCTATTGAAAAGTCACCTTCCTCTATATTCTTAGGAGGGGTAATTTTAAATTCTGCTATTTGCTCATCTAATCGATTTTTGAGATTCATGTCTACTTTTTCTGGAGTACTTGTCCACCCTTCAGGTAAATCCAACTTAACAGAGCCACTTTTTTCCCCTTTAGCGTAATTCTTTACCTTTATATTAACATTGTACTCATTCTTTACATCTGCAGTATTTAACACTATATCTCCCGGATCTGTAGCAATCGCAATCTTCGGCAATACAGCAAATGTCTCATCTAATTCCTGAATATTTGTTGTTTTAGCACCTTTTTCTTTAAATGTTATACTCGATTTGACAGATGATTCACCATAAGGCTGATAGTATGTCGCATCTTCAGGTACATCAACAGTAAATGTTACGTCCTTAGATTCATTTGGCTCCAATTTTTTAATATTAGATTTGCTATTATCAACTGTCCAACCTTTTGGTGTAAGCAGCGTAGTATCAATATGATGTATTGCCTTTTTACCGTTATTAGTAATTGTCATCTCAACTTTAGTGCTTTCACCCCGGGTTACTTCTTCTGAATCAAGCGTCGTATTTACATCCAGTCCGGACGCTACCAAACTAACCTCTTGTAGCTGCTCTTCCTTTAATTTTAGTTTATGAAGTAAATCATTCATTGCGGAAGGATCGGTATCTCTTTTTTCAACTTTGTCAATTAGTTTTCGTACATTTTTTAATGCATCTTGAGAGTTTGGTAATATCGCTTCACGATCGGGATATAAATCAATAATTTCATCTAATTCTTGTTGTAAATTCTCTAAACCTGAACGAATACTATTGTCAGAGATAACTGTTGCCCAATCATTAAAATCATATGGAATATTGTCAAAAATACCATCATCCTCTTTATTTTGAGGATAAATTGATTTAACTAATTCCAAATGAAACTGTTTTGGTTCAACAGGTACGTCTATGCCCATACCCTGACTCTTATGCATATATCTAGATTTTTGTCCAAGTTGGGGATACGACATTTCATAAATGGGATCATAGTCGCCAATTTCCACGGATGTTGTTGATGTATCTTCAGATTCAGCTGGCAAATAGAATTTCTTCACTTGCCAAGGCGATAACCCCTCGTCTTCAATTTGCTCGGGAAAAACATTTGGATCAGCTGCATCTTCAAATGCACGCTGACTCAATATTGCCATTGTTCTATGGTGCCCGTGCTGACTTGGTACATTTCTAAAAGCAGGCATTACTACATCCGGCTGATAACTTCTTATAAAACGGATGAGACGTTCATATGTTAATTCCTCGCCCCATTTTTCCAATGTCTCTTCAGGTGATTTCGAAAACCCAAAGTCATAAATAGGATCTGAAGTAGTTTCACTCAAATGATATGCTTTAACGCCGGTAATCTTGGCGGCTTCAATCATTTCATTGGATCGAATAATCCCAAGTGCGGTACCAAGTTCATTCCCTATTTCGTTTTGACCACCTTCTCCTCTATTTGCGATAAGGCTGGCGGTTTTAACACCTAATCCTCTTGATAAATAGGCAAGCAAATCGCTACGCTCATCGTCGGGGTGTGCACCGGTGTTTAAAAAAGTTGCTGTAGTATGAAGTGGATTTACTACATTCCACAATTCGACATCCGGATCATCCTTTTCCTTTGCTAATCCCTGAAATGGCAGTAAGGCAATTATCAACAGTAGTGATAAAAGAAAGGAAAAATATTTCTTCACTGTGTAACCCCTTTCATTTTTTAGGTTTATGCTGCCTTTAAAAGCGGATACCTCCTTATCTTCAGTTTTGGTTAGTAATCGTTACTTACTAACTATGTCTGGCAACATATAGTATTATCAACTTATCATTATGTTAGAATAATGTAAATAGAACAAAAATACTATTTAATCAATCTCTCTCATAAACAGCTTATCTATTGCGTAAACATAGAAGTAAGCCTTTACATTTTATTGGTCGCTCATGTATAATAATTTTAAACAATCAAATTAGTAAGTTAAGTTTACTAACTTCCATATAGTTAATCAAAGAACATTAGCATAGAATTTTATTTAAGGGGTCTATTTCATGCAAAAGGGAAATGCAGCTTACATAAAAGCAATCAATAAAAAACTTGTTCTACAGTGTATTAAAGAAGGAGACGCTATAACCCGTGCTGACATATCCAAAAGGCTTTCACTTAGTAAACCAACTGTATCAACAATCGTCAACCAATTGCTGGAAAGCAATTTGATATACGAATCTGGTAATGGTCAAGCTACGAGTATGGGCGGAAGAAAGCCTGTTAACCTAATGTTCAACCCTAAACAATCATACATTATCGGTATTGATATCGGCGGTACAAATGTTACTTTAGGGATTACTGATCTGAATGGCGATGTTTGCGCCTATCGTGATTTTCCTACTCAACAACATCTAGGCGAACATCTATTTAAAGAAATAAAAAGAAACGTTGAATCAATGATAGATCAACTGCGAATCGAAGACAAAAAAATACTTGGGATCGGCGTTGGGACCCCTGGTATAACAAATGTGGCTGAGGGAATTGTTCTGGAAGCTCCAGCTTTGAAATGGAAAAGTTTTCCCATAAAAGACAAGATGAAAGAAATTTTTAACTTGCCAATTGAGGTAGATAACGATGTAAACATAAATGTATTAGGAGAGCATTGGAAAGGGATTGGCAAGGACAAATCCAATCTAATATATATTGCGATCGGAACGGGCATAGGAAGCGGTGTTATGATAAAGGGAAATTTATACCGTGGGAGCAATTACAGTGCTGGTGAAATTGGATATTTAGTAACTGATCGTGTTCGCGCAAAGGAGTTTCATCCCGTTTATGAGGGGTACGGATTTTTGGAAAGCATTGCAAGTGGTTCGTCAATAAGTAAGCAGTTATTAGAAAAAACCGGCAAGAATGTTACAGCTAAAGAGGCTTTTGCCCTTTACAACCAAGGTCATGAAGATGCGATAGAAATAATTAATCTAGCATTAGAAAATCTAGCTATTGGACTAGCTAACTATGTATCATTATTTGATCCAGAATTAATTATATTAGGGGGTGGTGTCAGTGGTTCATTTTCAATTATCCAAAAGCAGATTACAGACATCATGAAACGATATACACCAGGAGCATGTGAAATACAACAGACAACCTTTGGAAAAGAAGCAGGGGTTATTGGTGCAGTAGCATTATTTTTAAAAGAGCACGAAACATTACTAATTTAACGAGGGGGAAAAACTAGTGAAAAAAAGCACTTGGTTAATCTTATTATTGTTTGTAATCATTCTATCCGGATGCATGGCGGGCGGATCCGATGACAAAGAAACTTCTTCAACAGGTGGCGAGAATACTGATTTAGAAGAAAAAGTAGTTGTTTATTCGCCACATGGAACTGATATTTTGGGTGATTTCCAGGAACAATTTGAAAATGAGTATGGCATAAAAATGGAATTTCTAGACATGGGATCACAAGAGATATTAGATCGGGTCCGCTCCGAGGAAAACAATACACAAGCGGATATCTGGTGGGGGGCTCCACAAGTTAACTTTAACCAGGCAGCAGACGAAGGCCTCTTGCAAGAGTATCAACCATCCTATGCAGATTCTTTAGACGACTTGTACCACGACCCCAATTGGCTGTGGTCCGGAACATCGATCACACCACAAGTGATTCTATACAACACAAAAGAACTCTCAGAAGAAGAAGCCCCAAGTGATTGGGATGACCTTCTAGACCCAAAGTGGAAAGATGACATTATTATTAGGTACCCATTAGCTTCCGGTGGGATGCGTACCATTTTTTCTGGAATAATTTATGATACGTACAAAGATACCGAAGACCCAAAGGAAGGTTACGAATGGTTGAAAAAACTTGATAGCAATACAAAAGAATACTCTGCAAACCCTGAAATCATGTACAACCAAATCGCAAAAGGGGTTGGTACCGTATCAGTTTGGAATATGCCAGATACTGTACAATTAGCAGAAGAAAAAGGATACCCATTTGGTTATAAAATTCCAGAAAGTGGTACTCCAGTACTTACTGAAGGAATCGCAATTATAAAGGGTGCACCACATCCAAAGGCAGCGGAGGCATTTTATGAGTTCGTTAATACTCCGGAGGCTGCCAAGTTACTAGCAGAAGAATATTATCGTATCCCAACCCGTGACGATATTAAGGATCTCCCTGCCTGGATTGAGGAAACAGATATAAAACCAATGGATATGGATTGGGACTTAGTTGAAGAAAAATCAGATGAATGGATGGACTACTGGGATAATCACATCAAGAGTTCAGACAAAGATAAAAGTGACAAAGAATAGAATAATAAATCAATGTTCAGATGATTAATTTTAAAAGATGCTATATCACCCTGCTTAAGGGTGATAAGCTCTTTTTCCAGGAAAGCGAGGTTGTTGCTTCATGTCAACTGTTAATTTATCCAAAATCACAAAAAGATTTGGAGATGTGACAGCAGTTAAAGATTTAGATTTACTTATCAAAGAAGGCGAATTTTTTACCTTTTTGGGTCCAAGCGGATGCGGAAAAACCACAACATTAAGAATGATTGCTGGATTCTACTACCCTACCGAGGGAAAAGTGAAATTTAATGATAGAGATATGACCAGGGTTGCACCAGAAAAGAGGAATACAGGGATGGTTTTCCAAAACTATGCCTTATTTCCTCATATGACTGTATTTGAAAATATCGCATTCGGATTAAAGGTTCGAAAGGTTAATAAAACTGAAATAAAAGAAAAAGTTGGGGATGTACTAAAAAAAGTACGTTTAGATCAGTATATTGATCGTCAGGTTAGTCAATTAAGTGGTGGGCAGCAACAACGTGTAGCATTGGCACGTGCACTCGTAATTGAGCCAGATATTCTACTATTAGATGAACCACTAAGTAATTTAGATGCTAAATTGCGGGAAGAGATGCGAGCCGAGATTTTAAGATTACAGCGAGAATATGGTATCACAACAATCTATGTAACACATGATCAAGTAGAAGCGTTAACGATGAGTGATCGAATAGCTGTATTTAATATAGGAAAGTGTCATCAAGTCGGTACACCAACGGAAATTTACAACCAACCCGTAAATGATTTTGTTGCTGAATTTATAGGTGAAACGAATCTTTTTCCAGTAAATTTCAAGGAACACAAAGACGCGGAATCTGTATTCTACGCACCGGATATAAACCAATCCATTTTCGTTCACAATAATGAATTAAATACAGCCAGGTATACAGATGAAGATAAGCTCTTTATGTCCGTTCGCCCGGAAGCGATAAAAATTGATCCAAACCCAGTAGATGGCAATAATGTATGTACTGGTAACGTATCACTTGTTCAATTTACTGGAGAGGCTGTTCATACTTTTGTGCAAATAAATGATCAAGTTACCATCAAGACTACTAATTTAAATAAAGGTCCTAGTACATATCTCGATAAAGGAAGGGAAGTACATGTTCAATTTCCCGAAGACCAAATAAGAGTAATCCCAGGTGTAAAGGGGTGAGCTGAAGATGTTAACTGCAAACAAGCGAAAAACAATAATCTTATTGATTCCTATTGTATTGGTGCTAATTGGTTATGTACTATATCCTTCCATCGCAACACTGATTGAAAGCTTCAAGAAAAACGGTATTTTTTCATTAGCAAACTATCAGGATTTTTTTGGAGCCAAAGCTGCTGCGAACTTCGAGGCATTATGGAACTCTGTATATATCTCCTTATTATCTGTGTTCTTTAGTGCTTTAATCGGCGTGCCATTAGCATATATTTTTAACCGTTACGATTTCCCGGGGCGCCAATTTTTCTCTAACATTGCGATTATGCCCATTGTCCTCCCTTCACTAGTTGGAGTCATGGCCTTTATGTTCTTATACGGAGAAGCTGGTTTAGTGCCAAATGCTATTAAAGATTTATTTCATCTGTCAAAGGTGCCGTTTAGTATCGGTGGGATTTCGGGAATATTGCTAGTCCATGCATATACAATGTATCCCTATTTTTATATGACAACATCATCTGCTTTAAATAATATTGATCCATCATTAGAGGAAGCTGCGTATAACCTAGGATCCAATAAATTTAAAGTGTTTTGGAAAGTAACATTCCCACTGCTAACACCGGGATTAATTGCAGCGTCTTTATTGGTATTTATGGTATCCATGGCTTCCTTTAGTGCACCATTTCTATTAGCTGGGGGATTTAGAGTACTAAGCTTGCAAATATACTTTTCCAAAATCAATGGTGATTTGGAAATGGCCGCAACACAATCCATTATTTTGTCAGTTGTTTCCATTTCCTTCTTGTTGTTTATGCGATGGTATCAAAACAGAAAAGACTATCGGATGGCTAGTAAAGGTATAGGCGCCCATCGTAGTGAAGTGAACAATCCAATCTTAAAATGGACCATGGTAACGATTGGAATTATAGCAATGATCATTTTATTGCTCCCACATTTTATACTTCTTATGTTATCACTTGTACCAGAGGGGGCTTGGACTTGGCAAACATATCCGCAGGCTTTCAGTTTGGAAAACTATAAATTGTTATTTGACAACACGAATATCTGGGAGCCAGTAAGGAATAGTTTGATTATGACATGTCTTGCCTGTGCGGGTGTGTTTGTTTTTGGTATTATCACATCCTATGCACTTGTCAAGCGTAACTTTATCGGAAAAAATTTATTGGATATCCTGGTAATGATTCCATGGGCGCTTCCAGCTACGGTTGTTGGTATGAATCTTATATTAGCATTTAATAAACCTACACCATTCTCGTTTGGTCACATTCTTGTTGGTACATTTTGGATTCTGCCGTTAGCCTACTTTGTACGCTTTATTCCATTAGTTGTACGATCTACAAACGCTGTATTGGAACAAATGGATGATTCTTTAGAAGAAGCGGCACAGAATTTGGGGGCAAAGTGGTCTTATACATTCAGACGGGTTGTAATCCCAATCATTATGCCTGGTGTTCTAAGTGGGACATTGCTCGCTTTTGTGCAGGCAATTGGAGAATTTCCAACCTCTGTCTTGTTATACACATTGAGCAATCGACCAATATCTATTGAAATTATGAACCAGCTTCGTATGTTCAACATGGGACAAGCCGCTGCGTATGGAATGATTCAAGTCGGTTTAATAGCAATTGTCATGTATATCTCTTATAGATTCTTCGGGGTCAAATCAGAAAATACATTGTAGAGGATGTTCAAAAAGTCCGGTAAAAATGACATGCCCCTGCAAAAGGGGTATGCCGACGCC